>JBMZCU010000215.1:0-5972 GCA_049613705.1 Pseudomonadales bacterium
CAGTTCATCGGAAACTGCGAACGCAGACCGCTAAAGCCCGAGTGCATCTCAGCGCAGATAGCCCTAGCCTGCGCCCTGTCGAGCACCTCTTGCGGCCACCCCTTGCCCGCTAGATAGCGCTCATTTAAGTACTCGCAAATGGCGAGTGAATCCCAGACTTTATGCTCGCCATCGAGCAGTACCGGCACTTTAAAATTAGGGCACCAAGGTGTCATCTGCTGATGCATTTGCGGCGTCATCAAGCTGATGTGTCGCTCTTCAAATACCAGCCCAAATACATCCATCAATATCCACGGTCGCAGTGACCAAGACGAGTAATTCTTATTACCAATAACCAGTTCCATAGCCGTTTCCCATTGCGTTAAAGATGTATCTATACTGGCAATTTTTCAGATCTAGACAAACGAATTAGCTTTATTCCTGCCATCAAAAAAATTGATGCTCGTAAAGATACAGCACCTACACAGTGTGCAGGTCACTTGCTAGACTATTAACAACAAAGGGGGAGCTGTCGTGGATATAGAACTACTGAGAACATTTATCGCCGTCGCAGACAGCGGTAGCTTTACCCGCGCCGCGGGTCAAATTTACCGCAGTCAGTCGGCGATTAGCATGCAGGTAAAGCGCTTAGAAGAGCAACTTGATCGTCAACTCTTTATACGTGGTGCTCGCTCGCTCAAGCTGAGCCCCGATGGGCGCGCGCTGGTCCCCTATGCACGCAAACTGATCGTGTTACACGACGAAGCGGTAGATAATTTACTCGAGCGCAGCCGTATCAAGCACTTACGAATAGGCTGCCCAGACGACTACTCGCACAATCTCCTGCCCGAGCTCATCTTACTGTTACGCCAGCAAATCCCACGAGTACAAATATCACTGACCAGCGCGAACTCGACGCTGCTACGCCAGCACTTAGACAGCGGCGAACTCGATTTGACGGTACTCACCCGGGCCCCTGCAGGTAACGAGGGGAGCTTAATTCTTCAGGAGCAAGGTGTATGGGTCTGTAACAACCCCGCGCTGTTACAGCAGCGCCCACTGCCACTCGCGCTGTTTGAGCCGAGCTGCAAATTCCACAGCAGTGTTATAGATGCGCTGGAAAAGCGTGGTATTGCCTACGATATCCTGTGCGAGGGCAGTAATAGCAACTTGCTACTACAGTTGGTCAAGCGCGAGTGTGCCATCAGTGTCATGACAGCTAGCGCCGTACCCGCGGGGTATTCAACCTTTCAACAGTCCAGTGAACTTCCCGCCCTCCCTGTGGCAGAAATTGTACTGTGCGCCAAGGGGGCCAATCCGCTCATCGAGGGCATTCCACTGGAGAGCATCGCCGAGCAGCTGCGCTGCAAGCTAGAACACCCCTCCCCTGTAGATGGCTACACCGATGCTCTCGTCACCGAGAAAACATCACCGGTCTGGCAGTAGTTATCACCGCCCATTTTGCCGACGATATCCAGCTCATCGGTGAGAATCTGACCCTGCGCCACCACACTGTCATCAGCGTATACGCCTAACACGTCGAGCAGCATGATACTTCCGCCCATCGCCTCTTTGGAGACCTCGATAACCTCGCGCAAGCGACATTCAAAGCGCACACTGGCGGCGGCAACGCCGGGGACTGAAACGTTTTGACTGGCGACTTGTGCTATATCACACAACTCAAACTCATCTTCCTCAGGCGCGTAGCCGGCGCAGCTGGCATTCATTTTATCCATGTTGGCGCGGCTCACGATATTCACCACACAGTCCCCAGTCTCGCGCAGGTTGCGTAAGGTATCTTTGTCGTTCATTGTGCGCGGTCTAATTTGAGTGACACTCAACACCGGCGGGTTGCAACTGGCAACATTGAAAAACGAGTAGGGAGCGAGGTTTAACACGCCGTCGGCACTGCAACTGGAGACCCAGGCAATGGGTCTTGGCACAACGGTAGACACCATAGCGCGATAGCGCGCATGAGGTTCCAAATCTGCAAAATTTAAATACACGTGGACAACTCTAGCTGAGGAAAATGCGAGCTTTGATATAGGCTTAATCTCGCCTAGCGGCCCTCACTTTCGGTTAACGATACTGATCGAGAATGCGCTGCATCTCACCGGAGTGATGCATTTTAGCAAGCTGACTATCAAAGTCATCCACACGTATTGCAAAAGGTGAGTGTTTGGAAACGAGCAGCACTAATTTGAGGCTAGGTGCATTTAACCTAATTTCGCGTACTTCGCCTTTAAGATCGAACTGTTTGAGGTAGTCGGCAAAAATGAAACGGTTTTCAGCTATCGCATCGACACGCTTGCGCAGCAACATCTGCGTCAGTGCATCCATCGAGCCCACGGGGTGAATTTGCCTGGGATCCAAGTGCGTTTTAGCCCAGCTATTTCCATTGATAGCCCCTATCTGTAACCCCTGTAGGGCAGAGAGCTCCATCTGCTGAGCTTCAATTTCACTGTCGCGATGGACAAACAGCGACACTGCGGCTGAAGCAATGACCTGACTACCGGCAACCGCATAGCGCTCGCGCTCTGGTGTCAGTACAGCGATATAGGCATCTAATGCACCACTTTTCACCATAGACTGTACCCGCTTCCAGGGCATTACTTTGTGCTCAAGGGGAATATTGAGCGCCGCACCTAATCTGTTGAGCACATCCACTTCGATACCGACGGGGTGTTCCTGCTCAAGATAACTGTAGGGGCGATAGTCTGCATAGCCAATACGCATCGCGTTTGGCTCTGCGTAAAGCTGCGCCGCAGACAACATTAACAAGGCGCTTATCAGGTGGCGAAATCTTTTCATCCCCAAGCTCCTGCTGCTTTCACAGCCTGTTCTATACCCTAGAAGAAGTAGCGGGCCGCAAACTGTATTTGCTGCTCTGTGAGCGATACAGGCAAGCTTTGATAAGCCCTAGATGGGCGATCGCTCTTTACCCAGTTAAACTCAGCCGATAAAAAAAGCGGTTTAGAGTAGCGATAAGTGTAGTTTAAGGTCGCCGCTTTGCCGTACTCGTCATTGTTGTCGCCAGCCGTGCTGTCCTTATCGGTAACGCTAAACTCTTCAAGGCGAAGGCTCACCTTGTGACGGCGATCAATTTTCTTAGTCAGCATGGCAAAACCTGTGCTGTAAACATTGTTCACCACATCCGTGCGATCACTGCGCTGCATCAAATTGCTTCCGCGCAGGTACTGTGTGGTCAGCTCGAGATCGTCGCTGAGTTTCCAGCGCGCGCCGGCATAGGCAAACTTTGCCGCCCAGCCATACTGCCCGTCATCCACAAGGTAGGGCTTGGAGCGATTGTCGTAGTAACCAATATTGAACTTGCCACGCTTAGCCTGCTTCCAATCAAATTGCACTTGGTATCCAATGCGGTCGTCAACCTCTTCAAAGGGGCTGGATTTCGCCGCCTGACCAGACAACACTTGCCCGGGCGCACTGGCCGGCATACGCGCAAAGCGCTGCCCCTGGCCAAAGGATGTTTGACGATTGCTCGACGTCCAACCGTGCCAAGACAATAGCGCACCGGCAGGATCATTACCGACAAAGGCCGTCGCCGTCACAGACAGGTCGTAATCGCGATCGGAAAACTTACCCAACTTGGTCAACTTGATCTCTGAACCGGTGAGGCGAATTTCCTCCCCAATCCAGGTATTGAGCATGGAAGAGTTGAGTGTGTTGATACTCGACCACGCAAAGGCTTCATTTTCGAGAGAGATTTTGGGGTAGAAAAGGCCCGTGCGATTTTCCACGCGCCAGCCACTTTCACTGGGTAGCGATTTGTACTTCAAATAACCTTCGGTCACACCGACCCCGGCATCCCCAGCCTGGCTGTAGCTATTAACCACCAGATGAGTACTCAAGGTTTGGCTCCAGCGCCCGGAGACCTCAGCGGCTAATTGCGCCAGCGCAAGCTCGGTTTCACCGTCAGAGGCGAACTTCCCCGTGCCTCCTGTTAGATAACTCTCATTGCTGTCGGAGCTGGTAATACGCACGTCGGCAATGCCGTGCGCCTGCCATTCAACAGCTGCCAGATGGCTACTGAGGAAAACAGTTGTTAAGGTGATCGAGATTTGTTTCATCATAGATGTTTATTCACAGTTCAATTGATGCGTTTTTTCACGCTGTTCTAGCAGCCACTGGGTAAGCGGCTCACTCTGCTGCGGGCGACTGATAAAGTAGCCCTGCGCTTTTTCACATCCATGCTGTGCCAACCAATCTAACGCAAAATCGTCTTCGATACCCTCGGCGACGACGGTCAGACCCATACTGTGCGCCAATTCAATGGTCGAGCGCACGATAATTCTGTCGTCCAAATCCTCTTGCAAGCGCTGCACAAAGGACTTGTCTATCTTGAGTTCACTCACGGGCAAATGCTTGAGCTGTGCCAGTGAGGAGTAGCCTGTACCGTAATCATCGATTGAAAGGTAAAAGCCTAGATCTTTAAATTTCTGCAACAGTTTGATCGCCGATTCAGGGTCATCGACAACTGCACTCTCCGTCACTTCCAAGGTGATTTTTTGCGGCGCTACACCTGCCTCACGCGTCGCATTGCACACGTAATTAAAGAAGTCGGGGTCTCCGAGATCTTCCGCGGAAATGTTGACCGCGATATTGATATCTAACCCTATCTCTAACCAGGTATTGTGCTGTGCTACCGCCGTGTTAATTACCCAGCGCGTCAGCTCGTTAATCTGCCCTGTCTGCTCGGCAATCGGAATAAAGTTATCCGGTGGAATCATGCCTAACTGAGGGTGGCGCCAGCGCACTAGTGCTTCGGCGTGAGTGATCTTACGGCTGGTCAGATCCATCTTAGGCTGATAGTGCAACTCTAGCTGGTCCTGCGCCACCGCGTTCTTGAAGTCGTTGATCAGGCTCAGGCGCTCGACGGTGTTGTTATCAAATTCTGGCGAGTAAACCTGAGTCGACTGGCGGTTTTTCTTGGTGTAGTGCAGCGCAGTGTCTGCCATCTGTAACAGTGCGTTAGTATCCGTAGAGTGCTCAGGGTACTTGGCAACCCCGGTACGCGCCTGTAATTGAAAGCAGAAGCTCTGATAATGAAAGAGCGGTTCAAAGGCGCGCTCAAGCGCTTCGACTAACTCCGTATGATTGCACTCATCCTGCTGATTGCTCAGCAGAATAAACTCATCCGACCCCGTATGATAAACACGCCTAAAGCCGACAATCTTGCTCAAGCGGGTCGCAGCTTCGACAATGATTTCGTCGCCGACATCATGCCCTAGCGTATCGTTGACATCCTTCAAACGACTCAAGTTCAAATGAAAGATAGAGAAACACGTGTCTGTTTGCGCCATTTCTTGCAATTGGTGCAGCAACATATGGCGGTTTGGCAAGTCTGTGAGAGAGTCGTGATTTGCGCGATGCTCTATTGCCCGCTCACGAATCAACACTGCGCTTTGCATCGCGTTAAACTCGCTGGCCAACTGCCCAAGCTCGCTCTGGTCGCGCAGATCAATCATCTTGTGATAGTCACCACTGGCAACCATTTTGGCTTGCTCGACTAAACGTGTAATCGGGCGTGTGATAGAGGCGGCAATCCAATACGCACCACCGAGGGACAACACTAAAGTGACAAGAATAATAAAGAGCAGCTGCAACCACTGTTTCTGCAACACCTCGACCAAGTCTTCGCGAAGGCCGTACATAGTGACACCAAACTGGAAATTCTCTCCGCCGGATATCAGCTGGCTCTGTGCGATATATTGGTCGGGATAGTCCCCGCGCAAAATCTTGCGGGCGAACCCCAGTGTGGCATCTGGCGCGGAGGATGCGATCATGTTCCACTGTTTGTCTTCGCGCAGGACAAAGCTGGTTTCAAGGCCGGTAATATCTTTGTAACGCTGCGCGAGATCACGATCGATAACATAGCCAAAACCGACCCAGCCCAGGCGCTTTGAACCTATTTTCACCGGCGAGAGGCTGAGCTGGTAAAGCTTTGCATCAACACGGTAAAGGTGAGTTTGCGT
>JBMZCU010000216.1:0-5895 GCA_049613705.1 Pseudomonadales bacterium
GTATTATTGAAGGTTACAGCGTCAAGATTAACCGCAGTAAGCTAGCCCGCGGGATAGAAGCCATTGTCATGGTATTGATCGCGAATAAAGCCTACAAAGAGACACTGGCCGAAATCGAGAAAATGCAAACGGTACAGTCGGTGCGCTCGCTCAGTGGTGAGTGGGACTGGGCCGTCTATGTCGCCGCTAGAAGCTTAGAAGAGTTTCAAGAAACAATCACAGCGATCAACGAACTCGACGGTATCAAGGGCACTGTCTCACACATAGTAATAGATACCAAGTTGGACAAGCGCGCCGAAATCGGCTTTTAGCCTCTGCCTAGCAGACACAAAAAAGGGTAGCCGATGCTACCCTTTTTGCGTTTTTGGCACTTACTTGTCGAAGTGCACCACAGAGCGAATGCTCTCGCCGCTGTGCATCAAATCAAATGCGTCGTTGATGCCTTCCAAGCCCATAGTGTGGGTGATGAAGTCGTCCAACTTGAACTCGCCCGCCAGGTAGCGCTCAACGTACTCAGGCAGCTCTGAACGGCCTTTGACGCCGCCGAAAGCAGTACCGCGCCATACGCGCCCTGTGACCAGCTGGAATGGTCGGGTTGAAATTTCCTGGCCTGCACCAGCAACACCGATAATAACAGACTCACCCCAGCCCTTGTGGCAGCACTCCAGCGCCGAGCGCATAGTGTTGACGTTACCGATACATTCAAACGAGAAATCAACACCGCCGTCAGTCAGCTCAACGATCACCTCTTGAATAGGTTTGTCGTAGTTCTTAGGGTTGATGCAGTCAGTGGCACCCAGTTTCTTCGCCAGTTCGAACTTAGACTCGTTGATGTCGATCGCGATGATGCGGCTCGCCTTGGCCATAACCGCACCGATGACTGCCGACAGACCAATACCGCCAAGGCCGAAGACTGCAACAGTGTCGCCCTCTTGCACTTTAGCTGTATTGCAGACTGCTCCCATGCCCGTGGTCACACCACAGCCGAGCAGGCAAACCTCTTCCAGTGGTGCTTCTTTATTGACCTTAGCCAGTGAGATTTCAGGCAGCACTGTGTACTCAGAGAAAGTCGAGCAGCCCATGTAGTGGTAGATTGGCTGGCCGTCTTTGTAGAAGCGTGTGGTGCCGTCTGGCATCAAGCCCTTGCCTTGGGTCTCGCGAATCTTCTGGCACAGGTTTGTCTTGCCCGACAGGCAGAACTTACACTCGCGGCACTCAGGCGTGTACAGCGGAATCACGTGATCGCCGACAGAGACGCTAGTAACACCCTCGCCGATCGCCTCGACAACACCACCACCTTCGTGACCTAGTACCGTTGGGAAGATACCCTCTGGGTCTTCACCGGAGAGCGTAAACGCATCTGTGTGGCACACACCCGTAGCTACAATTTTAACCAGTACTTCACCTGCTTTAGGCGGCATCACATCAATTTCTTCGATGCTCAGCGGCTGGTTGGGGCCCCAGGCGACGGCGGCGCGGGATTTAATCATTTGTTCGCTCATTGCAATACTTTCCACTGTATTTTCTATTTATGAATACCGGCACCGCAGGTGCCGATCATAGGGATTCTGCATATATACCGACTATTGTGCCGTTGTTCAACACTCACAGCTCTAATGTGATATTCGAGGTCGGTTTTGCACAGCACAAGAGTATCTCTCCCTCTTCGGGTTCGACCAGCGGTGCCTCCTCATATTCGACGCTGCCTGAGAGCAGTTTTGTGGCACAGGCATTGCACACACCAGAGCGGCAGCTGTACTCGACATCGATGCCATTCTCTTCGGCGAAGTCTAACAGAGACTCACCGCTTGAATCCCAGGCGAGCACTGTTGCACTGCTTTCAAAGTTAACCTTAAACGCATCATCACTGGGTTCTGGCTCAGCGCCCGGTAGTGCTTTCTCGACAGGGCGCCCCAAAGGCGCTGCTGCGGCAAAAAACTCATAGTGAAGCTGATCCTGCTTGATCCCAAGTACGGTTAAATCGCTCCAGGCACTGCGCATAAAAGATTCTGGGCCACACAGATAAACCCGATAATCTGCCAGCGGCAAGATCCGCTGTAATGCAGCGCGATCAAGTAAGCCTTCACTGTGGTAAGCGCCTTGCAACTGATCGATTTCACTCGCCCGCTTATAGCAAAAGTGCACGTGAAGCCGCGGGTTTTGCGCAGCGATTGCTCGCACCTCTTCGGCGAAAGGATGAGTCGCCCCACTGTTGCAGACATAGATAAAATAAATCCGCCGGTCACTCACTTGGCGCAGTGCATATAACATACTGAGTACAGGTGTAATACCGACACCACAACTGAGCAACACGATATCGCGTGAGCAATCGCTCACTAACTTGAAGTCACCGCGCGGCGCACTGCCCTCGAGCACATCCCCCACCTGCAGCTGATCGGCGATCCAATTGGAGACCAACCCCGGTGGTTGTCCCGCACGGGTTTCTCGCTTCACACTAATACGCAGTGGCATCTCTCCTGGTGCACTGGACAGCGAGTAGCTGCGCAAATGCGCCCTGCCTTGCTCATCCATATAGCGCAGCACAATGTGCTGCCCGGCGGTAAAGTGCTCAAGCCCAGGCAAATCGCCAATCAGCGCCAGCGAGCAGATACCCTCGCATTCCCAGCGCTTCTCAACAACCCGGTAGCGAGTGAACTGTGCGCCGCTCATCTGGCCTCCCGCTCGGCGTCGATCCGCTGCTGTAACCCGTGACGAAAACGCAGTGGCCCCACATCGCTCGCCAAATCTATGTTGGGTGTTTGCATCTCGGCCATACCTCGGTGCACTTCCACTAAGATCTCCTTGTCCTCGTTGAAGGCGAAGCGGACTCCCTCTGCAAACGCCTTAGAAACAGCCTCATCCTCAGCGGCAAAATTGCGCAGCTGGAACCAGAAATAGCGGGTGCTTCCCTCATCCACCGGCGTCATAAAATTGTAGGAGTCCATCAAAAATACATCGGGGTGCACAGGCGCTCCCTCTCCACCCGTCCCTGCAGGGGTAAACAGTGCCTTAATCACAGCAACACTGGGATAGCGCACTTCGTAGTGCTGCTTGCGATCGCAGTTGCCCGTGAACTTGACGAATTTGGCGTAGAAAGGCGCGACCTCAACATCCTTCATCCAGCGCGAGACAATCACACCGCTGTCTGTCATTTCCGTTTTAAGCGGCTCCTCCTCACAGGCGCTGTTACCGAACGAGGTCTGATGTACCCAGGCGACATGAGAGGGGTCGAGCAAGTTATCTGTGATATAGAGGTAGTTACACTCAAGCGCCATACTATCGCCGCGGTTGATGCCCCACTGTGGGTTCTCCCACTCGGGGATATCGATAATCAAAGCCTCATCCGCGCGTTCGGGATCTCCCATCCAGAGCCAAATCAAACCGTAGCGCTCGACAATGGGATAACTGTGGACCCGCGCTTTAGTCGGTATTTTTTTACTACCCGGCGCTTTAGTGCAGGCCCCGCTGCAATTGAACTGTAAGCCGTGATACCCACACTGCAGCTCATCGCCCACGCGGCGCCCCATCGACAGCGGCAGCTTGCGGTGCGGGCAGGCATCTTCAAGCGCCACCAGTTCACCGTCTTGTTTGCGGTAGATGGCGATACGCTCCGACAAAATCTTTGTAGCAAGTATTTGATTGTCCACTTCCTCGCTACAGGCAGCGACATACCAGGCATTGCGCAAGTAATTTACAGCAGTTGTCATGTTTAAATTCTCATTTTTATTCATTATGCCCCTACCATAAAACACAACGTCACTTTAGAATACCTAGCAATTACTACAAAATTACTTAGAAAAACTAAAATATAGATAACCACCCGCCATGGATAATTTACCTCCACTGCGCGCAATGCAGGTGTTTGACACACTTGGCCGCTGTAGCAGTATTGCCGAAGCCGCACGCCGACTCGCCATATCTGCAGGGGCAGTGAGTCAGCAGCTAAAAATCTTAGAGCAATCTCTGGGCTATAACCTGACCTTTAAAGAGGGTAAGCGGCTGCGCCTCAACGAAGCGGGTAAAGCCTATCACCGCCGCTGTGCCCAGGCCTTTGAGCAAATGCGCATCGCCGGCATGGAACTGGAAAATGATACCCAGCAACAGCCGGTGCGCATCAGTACACTGCCCTCGCTGATGTCAAACTGGCTCATGCCGCAAATCTTGACTTGGCGCACCGAGCACCCGCAGCTCAAGCTCTATCTCGATGGCAATCACAGCGAGCCCAACGAGCAGGGCTTGGAGGTCGACTTTCGCATCACTTACAGCGAGCGCACACTACACGCCAAACACGCGCAAGAGCTCTTTACCGACCGCGTGATTCCAGCCTGTAGCCCTAGATTGCTGGAGGGATTGACCCTCAACAGCCCTGAGGATCTCAAACAATTACCACTGATCAGTGTCGACTGGCTGCCCAAGTTCATCTCGCCACCGAGCTGGCGTGACTGGTTCAAGCACTGCGGCTGCGAGACTGCCGATATCGAGGACAAAGGGCTTGTTCTCTCGCTTTCATCACTGGCGATCAATGCCGCTCTCGCCGGTCAAGGCGTGATACTGGCCCAGCACGCTATGATCCGCGACGCATTGGCCAGCGGCCAGCTAGTCACGCCCTTTACCCAGAGCCTAGCGCTGCCTTACAGCTACTACTTAACTTGGCATAAGAGCAGTTTTGACAAACCCCATGCCAGCGCAGTGCACAGCTGGCTTCTCGCCAGAGCTCGTGCCCAGCGCGAGCAACTCGAACAACTGTGCACTGACAGCGAAAAGAACAACCACGGAGAAGATAAATGATGCAGAAAATAACAGTACTAGGTGCGGGCACTATAGGCATGGGCTGGGCAGTGCTCTTTTTGGCGAGCGGGCGCGAGGTGACTGTCTACGACCCCTCCCCGGATGTCGAACAGCGCATGCGCGACTTCATTGCCAACGCCGCCCCTGCGCTGCGCCAGCTCGGCTGGCGTGCGGCGGGCGACTGTAGCCAACTGCACTTCGATGCCGACCCTGTGAGCGCTGTGCGCAATGCCGACTTTATTCAAGAGAGCATCCCCGAGCGCCTCGAGCTCAAGCACCAGCTCTACACGGCGATTGAGCCAGTCCTGCAGTCGCACACTATAGTTGCCACCTCCACCAGCGGGCTGACACTGAGCGAACTACAGCGCGGCTTTAAAGACCCTCGCGCGCTGATCCTCGGACACCCCTTCAACCCGCCTCACCTGATCCCGCTGGTCGAGTTGATGGTCAATCAGCACAGCGATGACACTTTGCTAGCGCGTACCCGGGACTTCTACGAAAGCCTGGGCAAAGAGGTTGTCACACTGCATCGCGAGATCCCGGGGCATATCGCCAACCGTCTGCAGGCAGCTATATGGCGCGAGACTATTCACTTGGCCAAGGAGGGGGTTGCAAGCTTAGAAGACATTGATAAAGCTGTGGCGTACGGCCCGGGGTTGCGCTGGGCGGCGCTAGGCCCCAACGCACTTTTCCACCTCGGCGGAGGCCCTGGTGGCATCGAACATTTCTGCCAACACTTAGGCGGCGCGTTTGAAAGCTGGTGGAACGACTTGGGATCGCCAGATCTCGATGCCGCAACAATTTCACTGCTTAAAGGGGAGATGGATAAAGTGTGTAAAAAAACGGACAGTGCAGCACTCACCGCCAAGCGCGACACACTGGTGCTCGAGTTTATTAGCCGTATTCGCGCGCTAGACAACTCAACGCGCGATTAATCTGCCAGTACGATATCACCGAGACCGTGAGCTTGCGCGCGCTGGCGCAGCTGGCCGCTGATAGTTATGGCACTAGCAATACTGCTGCCCGTTGCCTGGCGCCGGCGTCACGCCCGGTAGCGGCGTGCGAGTGGAGATGGCGACCAGAATCTGCTGTAGCAGCGCCATCTCC
>JBMZCU010000217.1:0-5872 GCA_049613705.1 Pseudomonadales bacterium
CAGCAAAGCCAGGATCAGCAAAGTCAGAGCCAGCAAGGCCAAGAGCAGCAAGCTGTAGACGCAGAGAGCGCAGAGACGCTCTCTGCACAGGAGCGGCAAAAACTACAGCAGCAACTGGCAGAGCGCCAAGGCGAAGCTATGGCGCAGCGCAATGGTGACGCACAGCGCGCGGACACTGAGGGTACCCGCACCGAGGTCGCTGAGCCGGCTGTCGATGAGACATTACAAAAGTGGCTGGGGCAACTGCCGGACGATGCCAGTCGCTTGATTCGCAACAAGTTTAACTATGAATATCAGAAGAAACGTCTCGAGTATCAGCAGGGGACGTGGCAGCCAAATGAGGAGCAGCGTTGGTGAGTCGACAGGTGAGTTTTTTGCGATCAAAGCGGGTGAGCAGCGCACCAGAGCGTATTGTTTGGCAAGTGCTGAGCCTGCTTTGTGTACTGTGTTTCTCACTTCCCAGCGCAGCGGCGCTGGAGGCTAGCGTCGATCGACATACATTGGCGCAGGGAGATATCTTACAGTTCACGTTACGACAAAGCCCAGCCAGTAATGCATCGCCTCCTGATTTTTCGATACTCGAGCCGCTGTTTGAAATGGGAGCATTGAGCCGTGGCAGTGAGACGAATATCGTCAACGGTGATATTCGCAGCACACGTAGTTGGCGTTTACAGCTGCGCCCGAAGCGCGAAGGCACACTGTTAATCCCCAGCTTTGAAGTCGCGGGCGAGCGCAGTGAACCCATCGCGTTGGAGGTCAGTGCGCCAAGGGTGCAGGCCGCAGATGATGGGCGTTTACAGCTGCAGCTAGAAGCCAGTCGCGAGCGGGTGGTGGTCGGTGAGCCCTTTGTTGTCACTCTGCGTATGCTCTATGCCCAGGATGTAAGTAACCTTGAGCGTGAGCCTCTGCACATTGCAGGGGCCAAGGTAGAGGCCCAAGAGCCAAAACAATATCAAACTGTTGTAGATGGCGTGCGTTACGGTGTCTATGAAATGGGTTACACGGTGCTGGCTGAAGCGGCAGGTAGGTTGTCTGTTACACCACAACAGATTAGCGTAGGTACCGGGCGGCGCTCAATCTTTGGCGCTGCCAATAATCGCGTCACACTAAATTCAAACGCGCTGCAGATCACTGTAACTGAGCTGCCGCCACAGGCGCAGGGGCTGACAGTCGCTAGTGCATTGACCTTCAGCGAGCGCTGGAGCAGTGAGGCGTCCACTTTGCTTTTGGGCGAGTCACTGACGCGCACCATTGAGCTGGAAGTCGAAGGCGCCAGGGCTGCAGACCTGCCGACGCTGAAGATGAGTGAAATACCGCACCTAAGCATCTACCCCGAGCCGGTGAGTCAGTCTGAGATTAGCGACCATCGCGGGGTCGTGTATCAACGTAGTCGCAGCTTTGCTTTGGTGCCACAGCAGGTGGGTATCTTTGAGGTGCCTGCTTATAAAATACGCTGGTGGAATACGCGCAGTGGGCAGATTGAAGAGACCGAGCTACCCGCGAGACGCTTTGAGGTCGTCGCCGACCCCAGCAATGCAGCAAGCGCACCGATTGATCCCGCATCTGAGGCATTGCTGAATGTACCTGTCGCAGGCTCCGAAGAGGAAGATGTGTACAGTAACTGGGCGCTCGCAGCGGTCAGTGCCTACGCACTGTTGGTCAGTTTAGCGCTAGGCTACACACTGTGGCGTCTGTACGTGCAACGCACTGAGCCAGAGCAGCCCTTGGCCTCACCTGTTGACGAGTTATCAGAAAAGGCGGCCTTTGATGCGCTGAAACAGGCAGCGGGTATGGGCGATGGCGCCTTTTATACGGCCCTTGGTGTGTGGGCTAATCGCTGTGTTGACGCAGGCCTAATCGCTAAACCGGGTATCGCAGGTATCACCGTCTATGCCAGTGATAAGCTAGCGGCAATGCTGCGCCAGCTTGAGCAACAGCTCTATAGCGCAGACGTTGAGGCAGTGGTAGATACAGGTCGTTGCCTGGAAGAGTTGGCGCAGCTGCGCAAACACCTGAGAAAGGCTCAGGTTGGTAAGCGATCAAGCGCTTCGCTTGCAAAATCGCTCTATCCAAAAGCTGGGGGCGCTATGAACACCTCGAAAACACCATAGCAGCCCCTTGAGTTATAGCGCTGAGTTGCCGTGCAATGTATCGGCTGCGCTGTGGCGGCTGACAGGTAAAAAATGCCCTCGCAGGCGCGCTATGTAGTAAGCTGTGCGTTTTGATGACTCTACACTGTTTTGGAGCGCGTATGCCAACACCAATTCTCTACTCATTTCGTCGCTGCCCCTATGCAATGCGTGCGCGCTTGGCAATTGCCTACAGTGCCGTTGAGGTTGAGTTGCGTGAAGTGGTGTTAAAGAACAAACCTGCGCAGTTGATTGCCGCTTCTGCCAAGGCAACAGTTCCGGTATTACTTGAAGGTGAGCGCGTGGTGGATGAAAGCCTAGATGTCATGTACTGGGCACTGCAGCAGCGCGATCCCGATGGGTGGCTCGAACTCAATAGCCAGCAGCAGGCACTGATTGAGGCCTGTGATAGGGAGTTTAAGCCCTGGTTGGACAAATACAAGTACGCAGATCGCCATCCCGAGCACACACAAGCTTACTACCGCAGCCAGTGTGAAGTTTTTTTTAAGCATTTAGAAGCACAGTTGGCGCAGGGGTATCTCGGCGGCGATAAGATGCGCCTTTGCGATGCGGCTATCTTTCCCTTTATTCGCCAGTGCGCCCATGTCGATTTACCTTGGTTTGAAACGGCGCCCTACCCACAGTTGCGACATTGGCTAAAAGCGCAGTTAGCCTCACCACTTTTCACTGCTATTATGCACAAGTACTCGCCCTGGGTGGCTGGTAGCGCCGCTGTCTATTTTCCCGAGCATTGACGTGTGTGATGGGCTGAGCTTTTACACATTTCAGCCGAGTCCTTACATATACAGCAGCTAGTGGCCTACCGCTTTGGCTGCGCCTCCTGCAAAAACACACAGCGTGCAGCGCCCAGCGGCGTATGCTTGCTAAGTACTCTTCTCTCTAAGTATTCCTTTCTTTAAATACTCTTCTCTTTAAGCACTCTTCTCTGCCAAAAAACAGAAAATGAGTTTTTTGCGCTCTTATCACCTTTCTCTAGCACTTTGTCGGAGGCCTTGCAGCGCCTTTAAGTGGCATGCTCTGGGCTGTTCTCAGGTTTATACCACGCTGTGGCGCAAACTGACGCTTAAAGTGCATAAAACAGCGTCTGTGCCGCGCAAGTGGCGAAATTGAAGCGTCAGCGAAGCGATCCGTATAGTGAAGCGATACCAGCGAGTGCATTGACGTGTCACAACATTTGCCTGTGAGCTTGTGCTCTTTGTCATCGCGCCAGTGGCTTGCAGTACCAATAACAATAAACGAGAGGTTTAGAGATGATGAAATGTAAGGCGTTGAACAAATTAGCGGTTGCAGGTGCAGCGGTCATTGCCCTGAGTAGCGCTGTCAGCGTAAGCGCAGCAGACCTTCGCTTGAAGTTTGCCGGCACGCTCCCTGTCGATCACCCTGGCACGCAGATGATGAAGCAGATTGAAAAGGAGATTGAAGCGGCGGACGTTGGATTAAAAGTCTCTGTCTTTCCGGCCAATCAGCTGGGATCTGGAGAAGAGCTATTTGAGGACAGTATTCGCGGCAATATTGATATGGTCTCAGGCTTTATCTATTCGCACAAAGACCCTGTGTTGGAAATTAACTCACTGCCTTACCTGACAAGTTCGTGGGAAGAGATGGACTCAGTCGTGCGCAATAAAGAATCGGCGTACAACCAAATCATGCGCGAGCGCTTGGACAAGCTGGGTATTCGTTTGATGGAGAGTATTCCAGAGGGCTTTACAGGCATCGTTGCCACTAAGAAGCCAAACGATTGGGCCGGCACTGGTGACAAAGGCATGAATATTCGCGTCTGGTCATCAAATGTGGCGAAGAGTTTAGTTGAATTGATGGGCTATAACACCACCACTATGGCGTGGGGCGATATGTTCCCTGCACTGCAATCAGGAATCGTCGATGGTGCCATATGTTGCACCAGCCAGTCGGCGTACACCATTTTTGCAGTCAGCGATGTGGGTAAATACTTTATCGCCAACGATGCAATCATCGAAATTTTCTTTTATTACATTTCTGAGAAGACTTGGGCCAAGATGAATCAGGCGCAGCGCGATGTTGTTACAGCAGCCTTTAGCAAGGCGGCCGGTGAGTTGTTTGAGCTAAATAAAACCAACGACCAAGTGTATCGCGACAAACTGGTTGCCAAAGGGTACGAAGTGCTAGAGCCCACTGCAGAGCAAAAGCAGGCACTAAAAGCGCTTGTTCAGGCGCAAGTGTGGCCGCAGCTAGAGCCTACGGTTGGCAAAGATGTGATGGATCGCATCAAGGCTGACGCGCAGTAAGCGTCAGCGTTTTTACAACTAACGCCCCCAGTTGTGTGTAGCCACTGCTGGGGGCTTTGAATTTAAGGTGGCCAGATGATTCAGGCTCAACAGTCTCTGCTTCCCGCGTGGCTTGCACTGCCGGTAAGTTGTATTACGCGGTGTATGCATTTTGTGATTATCTGCGCTGGTATCGTCATGGCGCTGACATTTTTTGTCGTGGTTATCGTGCGCTACGGTTTCGGCGGCAACCTCTTCGCCTATGAAGAGTGGCTGATGACAGTGGCATTTTGGATGTTCTTTCTCGGTAGTGCGGTGGCTACACGCGAGCGCGCGCATATCAATGCTGACATTGTGGTTTTTTTGCTCGAGAACCCCAAGCTTATTTGGGCGCGAGCTGTGCTGGTAGAACTGCTGGAGCTTTCTATCCTAGTGGTTATCAGCTACTGGGGATATCTGATGTGTGCTGAGGAAATCGCTACCTACCCCAACTGGCAGGAGACCATTGCCTTGAAAATACCATTTTTGGTGCCGCGGATCGGGATATTCTTTGGCTTTGCGATGATGGCGCTGTACAGCTTATTGCACTTGTGGCTACTACTGGTGCAGGGGCCGCAACAAGCGGAGCAGGAGACGGTCGCGTGATTATTTTAGGGACGCTATTGATTATCTGCCTCTTGCTGCTGATTGGCGTCAGTGTGCCGTTGGCATTTGGCGGTGTGCTGATGTTTCTCGCGCTTATGGGAGGGCATGAGGTCTCCGGGTATTTACCCACAGGGCACTGGAAGATGAACTCCCTAGTGCTGCTGTCTATCCCGCTGTTTATCATCGCGGGCTCGATCATGGAAAAAGGGCGAATTGCCGCACCGCTAATCAGTTTAGCTGAGCTCTTCGTCGGTCATTTAAAGGGCGGTTTATCGGCCGCTGCGGTCGTGGCCAGTGGTATTTTTGGCTCGATATCTGGCAGTGCTAATGCGACCTTGACTTGTATTGGCGGCATTATGATGCCGCACCTGCGCAAGGCAAATTACCCCGAGGGGCTGTCGGCTGCACTCATTGTCAGTGCCAGCCCTCTCGGGCTTTTGATTCCGCCGAGCTCGTCACATATTCTCTATGCTTGGGCGGCGCAGCAGTCAGTGCTCAAGGCGTTTTTATCGACAGTCATACCCGGCATTATTTTGATTGTGCTGCTGTGCGTGGTGAACTATATCTGCCTGTTGCGACAAAAAGATCTGGCGCTCAAGCTCGGGCAGAAAGTGGATAACTTTTCGCTGGCCTTTCGCAGTCGCTCGGTAAAGGCATTTCCGGCGTTTATGATGCCCGCCATCATATTGGGCGGCATTTACGGCGGCATAATGACTCCCGTGGAAGCGGCTGGCGTCGCTGTGGCCTACGCAATTCCAGTGGCGATTTACGTCTATAAAGGGCTCACCTGGCGCAGCTTTTTAGAGACGATGCGCGGCGCGGGGGTGACCGTTG
>JBMZCU010000218.1:0-5866 GCA_049613705.1 Pseudomonadales bacterium
TCTAGAACAACGTTACGACCTTTAGGGCCCAGTGTTGCTTTAACTGCGTTTGCTAGAACATTTACACCCGCAAGCATGCGTACGCGAGCGTCGTTACCAAATAATACGTCTTTAGCCATTTTTCTAATTCCTTAAAATAGTGGTTACAAATTGCTGTAAATTAGCGAGTGTTTAGCTTTCTAGCACACCGAAAATTTCGCTTTCATTCATGATTAGCAATTCTTCGCCATCAACCTTTACTGAGTTTGAGCCTGAGTACTGACCGAACAGTACTGTATCACCAACGCTAACGCTGACAGGACGTACTTCGCCATTATCTAAAACACGGCCACTGCCCACAGCAACAACTTCACCCTGGTTAGGCTTTTCTGCAGCAGAACCTGGCAAAACGATACCACTAGCTGTGGTTTTTTCTTCTTCACTGCGACGGATAACAACACGATCGTGAAGTGGACGAATTTTCATTGGTTAACTCTCCTGATGGTTTCTACCAAAAGTTGTTTTAATCTTGAGATAGTTTTAAGCCAAAACCTCAATCTGTATCACCGGATTGAGGTCAATTACTGGTTGAATAACTAGGTGGGGACAGCGCGAAATGATTTCAACACCCTGCATAAAACTTTTTCGCTTTTTTTACGTCGCCAGTGCGCATTTACCTTTTGCACACAGGTGAACAACGCGTGTATTTAGCGTGCGTTCTCATCGGGCTTATCAATTGAAATCACATCTTTTGGCGCGCGCTCTTGTGTCGCATCGTGATACTCGCCCTCAAAAACATCTCCGCCAGAGTGTTGGCCAGAGCGTTCATGCATTGACGAAAACCCCGTCTGCCCATGCATCCCGGCACTGGCGACCCCGACGTTGAAGCGGCTGCGCGCAAGTTTGACCATTGCAATACGGGTAAAAGGGACTAGGCAGCAGAAGCCAATAATATCGGTAAAAAAACCGGGTGTTATCAACAGTGCACCGCCGACTGCAAGCACGATCCCCTCGATCATCTCCTGACCGGGCATCTCACCATTGCGCATTTTCTCCTGTGCCCTGGCCAATGTCGCCAGCCCCTGGTAGCGCAACATGTTGACGCCAATGAAAGCAGAGAGCAGCACTAAGCCTACGGTGTACCAAGCGCCGATTAGCTGACCGACGTTGATCAGCAATGTGATTTCGATAATGGGAATAATGATAAAGAGGATAAAAAGTGGCATGGGTATTCTCGTTGTTCAGTGATGTGCCCAGTATAAACACCCCTTGTGCGCTGTCCAGCGCAGAAGTATTAAGCGTTGGAGCTTAGCATTCAAGTGCTTGAGTTTTATAGTAGTATCCCTTACTTTGCAATCTCACCCACCAAGGAGAAGCACCGCTATGTCCCAAGCGCCCACTGCGAGAAGCTGGTCTGAAACGCTGTCCCTGATCGCACAGCGCAAAGTACTGATCATGCTGTTGCTAGGATTCTCAGCGGGGGTGCCAATTCTACTTATTTTCAGCAGCCTATCGCTGTGGTTAAAAGAAGCCGAAGTTTCGCGCAGTACCATTACTTTTTTCAGCTGGGCCGCTCTTGGTTACTCCTTCAAATTTATCTGGGCTCCGCTGATTGACCAACTCCCCCTACCGATGCTGACACGCAAACTTGGACGCAGGCGCAGCTGGATGCTGGTCAGCCAGCTAGCGGTTATCGTTTCAATCATTACACTCGCTTTGAGTGAGCCCAGTGAGCAGCTTGCGATAACAGCCATAGCCGCTGTGATGCTCGGTTTCTCCTCTGCTACGCAGGACATTGTGATCGACGCCTATCGCATCGAATCGGCCACCGGCGATATGCAATCGATGCTTTCAAGTGCCTATATTGCAGGCTATCGTGTTGGCATGCTCGCAGCCGGCGCAGGCGCTCTCTATATCGCAGGCTGGTTAGGTGTAGAGGGTAGCTATACACCGACAGCTTGGACGATCGCCTATTTATGTATGGCCGCAGCCATGCTGCTGGGTGTAGCTACCACGCTATGTATCAAAGAACCTAAGGGAGATAACGCAACACCAATAGGTGCGCTCAGCAATCGCGACATCATACGCTTTTTACTCAGTTTCCTGATTTGCGTTGCAGTCTTCGCGCTGGCCTTTAGCGTATTGCACAGTGCGGGAAGTAGCACCAAAGCTTACCTATTAGAGCAGGTGACTGCGAATAAACGCCTGGCAGGCTTTCTGGCCGAAAGCCTAAAACTATGGCTTTCAATTGGGGCAGCGGCTCTCACGGCATGGGCTTTAATTCGTCTCAAAGCGGCCCCCAAGGAGATGCTCATCGCGGGATATGTCCAACCGGTACGCGACTTCTTCAATAAATTTGGCCGCCTCGCACTGCTCATTTTATTGCTTATTGCACTCTACCGTGTCGCTGACATCGTGATGGGCGTTATCGCGAACCTGTTTTATGCAGATCTAGGCTTTAGTAAGGCGGAAATTGCAACTTACTCTAAAACCTACGGCCTGTTTGCAACACTCGCCGGAGGTTTTCTTGGGGGAATCATCGCCATCAAATACGGCGTCTATCGCGCATTGCTCAGCGGCGCAATCCTCTCGGCGGCCACCAATGTACTCTTTGCGTTTATCGCCAGCGCAACAAAGAGCGGCGTGCTACTGATGCTCACCATTACCGCGGATAATATCAGTGGTGGCATCGCAACTGCTGCGTTTGTCGCCTATCTATCGAGCTTGACGAGCGTTTCATTCACTGCAATGCAGTACGCTATATTTAGCTCCTTGATGACGCTCTTCCCCAAACTACTCGCCGGCTATTCTGGCGCGATGTCCACCAGCTTGGGGTATCAAGACTTTTTCTATCTCACTGCGTTGATGGGAATACCGGCGGTTGCACTGGTGATACTGCTGAGCCGCTTAATCCCTATCAACGCAAAAAGCTAGCGCGTAATCTATCGCGCGAGAATTAGTCTCTAAAATTGTTGTACTGAAGAGGCAGATCAATGTC
Source organism: Pseudomonadales bacterium (assembly GCA_049613705.1). Classification (GTDB taxonomy): domain Bacteria; phylum Pseudomonadota; class Gammaproteobacteria; order Pseudomonadales; family Balneatricaceae; genus Rs1. The sequence continues at coordinate 2,978 of JBMZCU010000218.1, forward strand.
TGTCTCTTTTAACAGTGCCATCACCGCCTGCAAGTCATCGCGCTTCTTACCGGTTACACGCACTTTCTCCCCTTGTATTTGCGCCTGCACTTTAATTTTAGATGCTTTAATGGCCGCCGTAATTTTTTTGCAGTTCGGCTGATCTAATCCTTGGCGAAACGACACTTCTTGACGCGCGAGCACACCGGATAGCTCCGGTGCTTGCTCTTCAAAGCACTTGGGGTCCAAGCCGCGGCCGACAAACTTGGCACGTAACACATCAACCATCTGACGCAGCTGAAAATCCACTTCCGCCTCTAGAGAAGCAGAGTCTTTGTTTTGAGTGATCGAAGCTTTTACACCGCGAAAATCAAAGCGCGTCTCCAGCTCGCGAGAGGCTTGATCGACGGCATTGGTCACTTCGTGTTTATCGAGTTCTGATACAATATCAAACGATGGCATAAGTTATTCCCCTTTAATTGAATGCCGCCGATTCTACCTTGTTTTAGTCTTGGGAAGGTACGAATATGTCCCAAAAGGCTTTAACCTACTTGCCAGCTATAACCCGGTGAGCACTAAATAGCGCTCACCCATTTCTGAGACGACTGAGAAGACAATGCATACACCCTCGCCACAGCAGCACTGGCATATATTAGGTGCTGGCGCTATTGGCTGCTTGATGGCAGAGCGCCTGTTGCGCGCAGGTCACCACTGCACACTACTGGTGCGCCAAGATCACAGCCCCCGAACACGTACATTAGGCTGTCAGTCTTTAGACGGCGCTATCACTCACTACGCTGTTGAAACACAGCCAGCGAGTGCGGCGCAGCGCATTGCGAACGTGCTGCTAACCACCAAGTCCTACCAGGGCTTGCACGCACTTGAAAGCTTAGGGGATGCGCTTTTGCCCGATGCAAATATCATTGTGCTGCAAAACGGCATGGGGCAGCACGACGATATCCTCAAGCACTTCCCCAGCTGCAGAATCTTTGCCGCCACCACCACAGAGGGCGCCCTGCTAGAGGGACCTTTGCAAGTCAAACACACCGGCGCCGGAGAGGGCTTTATCGGCCCGTTAAACGCGCCACAAGCCGCATTGAACCGGTTGCCAATTGATGTGCTACAACTTAGCGCCACTGAAGTAATTGCTCAACTGCTGTGGCGAAAGCTTGTGATTAACGCCGCGATAAACCCGCTGACCGCTCTGCAGCGCTGTTACAACGGTGAACTGCTAAGTAACCTTAGCTATCGAGAAAAGTTAGCACAACTGTGCGAGGAAATTACCGCCCTCATTGAAGCGCTTGCTATCGATATTCTAGAGCGCCCTCTGTTTGAGCAAGCGGCAGAGGTCGCTCAAAAAACGGCGACCAATATTTCATCTATGCACCAAGACCTCAGGCAGCATAGACACACTGAAATTGACTACATCAATGGCTACTTGATCAAACAAGCTAAGAGCCTCGACCTTCCCTGCCCTCTCAATCAACAACTAGTTGCCTGCATACAGGCACAGCACCCAGGAGTTCCTCATGAGCGGTGAAAAAAACAGACTTACCAAAATTTACACCCGCCGCGGGGACAGCGGATACACAGCCCTGGCAACAGGTGAGCGCCTCAGTAAAGCCGACATGAAAGTACAGTTGCTCGGTGAGGTGGATGAGCTTAACTGCCAGCTCGGTGTTGTTATTTCATCGCTGTCGGATGATAGCCAACTGGAGCAGCTGCGGCGCATTCAGCATCGGCTCTTCGATCTCGGTGGACAACTGGCCATGGACAACCAAGCGTACATTGCTATCGAAGCGCAACACATCGATCAATTGGAGCAGTCGATCGATGCTATCAATCAGCACCTTCCGCCGCTGAAAGAATTCATCTTGCCGGGGGGGAGCCTCAGCGCCGCGCACTGCCACCTCGCCCGTGCCGTATGCCGGCGGGTTGAACGCCAGTGGGTTTTACTACTCGAACAAAACCTACAGCACAAGAGTGCATTGAAATACCTCAACCGTCTTTCAGATTATCTTTTTGTCTGTGCGCGCCAGCTGGCACGTGATGGTGAGCACGGCGAAATTCATTGGCAAAAGGGTTATTGAGTAGCGCGGTTCTCTTCGCAATTATCTCTGAACAAAATAAATTCACTTTTATAGAGCCCGAGCAATAGGCATTTTTGCACAATTGATTTATTCTCTGCTCAGGGTGAGAGAACATCGACACTCCCTACCCGTGAGACATTAAGCGCATATGCTTGCCAGATTTAAGATTGCATCAACCCACCACCAGTAAGGAGATACTGTGGCAGAAAGTACTATACTCATTGCGATTGTCGCGCTGATCATCGGCGGCGTTATCGGCTACCTCATGGCGAAGTCTTCAAGCGAAGGCGATTCTCAAGAGCGTCGTGTGCAAGAGCTTCAAGACGAAATCAAAGAATACAAAGCCTCTGTTGCCTCGCACTTTCAACAGACGGCCTCTATGATTAACGAAATGAATGAAAGCTATAAGGGTGTCATTCACCACTTGGCCAGCGGCTCACAAGATTTATGTGACGCCGGTACAGCCAAGGAAATTGAATCGCGTTTAGCGCCGCAGCAAATTGAAGCAAAGCCCGTTGAGGCGGCTCCAGAGCAACGCGAACCACAGCGTGAAGCTGTAGAGCCACCGCGTGACTACGCGCCAAAGAAAGAAAACGAAGAGGGTGCTCTGTCTGAAAACTACGGTGTAAAACCCGTCAGCGCTGAAACCAAAGAGGAAGAGCAAGCGCCTAAGCAGCAAGACCCTAACGATATCTACAAGAACACGCCTTAACCGTCCTCTAAAGCACTGCAGGTTGTGAGAAACACCCGTTTTTCACAACTTGCGCACTCATTCAGCCTGTATTGGCCTAACCTAAATTCAGCCTGTAATGGCCTAACC
>JBMZCU010000219.1:0-5845 GCA_049613705.1 Pseudomonadales bacterium
GTATTCTCTCGAAACTCGAGTACACCACCAATAGTGCCACCCTGTAGTTTGTCGGAGATTTCGAGTTCACTAGCGCCGGAGTAGACAAAAAGCTGAGGCTGAGTAGGATCTGGATCGCCTTGTCGGTATTCAATTCTATTAACGGAATCACCGACGACTAAGGGCTGGCCATTACCGATAAACATATTGAAGTCCGCGCCCTGTTCAACAACCTGCACATCTACCAGTTCAGAAATTTTATTTATCAGTAGATCTCGCTGATCTTTCAACTCGTTTGTAGGCTCGTCTCGCGCCGTTAGATAGTTGATTTGCTTATTAATATCAGCAATTGACTGACTGTATTCATTAAGCAGTGCGGTAGAAGATTTTAGTGTTTCATTGACCGAATCATTTTGCACATCTAACTGCGCAGACAAATCATTAAAACGCCGACTCAGCGCATTTGTCTGTTCGATATACAGCTCTCTGTTGGCGAGCGATGTTGGATCATCCACAGCGTTTTGCATCGATACAAAATAATTATCCAGAGCTGTCGATAGGCTGGTAGAGCTACTTGCCAGCAAATTATCTGTCTGGCTCATCAAGTTATCTTGGATATTCAAACTTTTGTAGGTCGATACATCTGACCACATCTGCTTTGTCAGAAACTGATCGGTCGTACGCGATATCGATTGCACATAGGAGCCGCCAAGGCCATTGACCGACATAATTTCTGAGCGCTGGCGGGTATAACCATCAGTGTTAGCGTTGGCAATATTTTGACTTGTAGTCGCCAGTGCCGTGTTGTTGGTATTCAGCGCCTGAGTACCTATATTTAAAAGGTTAAAACTGGCCATATTTCCTCCATGCAAAGTTGAAAATCAACAACTTGCGTATAATCTCCGTGCAGTTTTTACCACACTGCAAACTACATTATTTATCGGCTGATTAGCCGCTACCCTTAGGCTTTTCAGCCGCTTGAGGCACAATATTATTTTCAAATATACGGGTAATTTTGTCCGCGTACTTAGGGTCCGTTGCATAACCTGCACGCTGCAGTAAATTCAAGTATTGAACAGGGTCTGCTGCTGACTCTAATGCCCTGCTGTAACGCGGGCTACCCTTAAGGAATTGTACGTAATCTTTAAAGCTATCTTCATAAGAGGCATAAGCTCTAAAGTGAGCATTTTCACGCTGCATTACCCCGTCTTTGAACTCCAGTGTACTGGAGGAAGCGGTATCACCTTGCCAGCGAGAGCCCGGTTTAATATTAAACAAGTTATAGCTGTTTGAACCGTCGGCATTGCGAACCATATGCTTGCCCCAGCCAGTTTCAAGTGCCGCCTGAGCCAATAGCACTTTAGGGTCTACCCCAAGCTCTCCTGCGACCTGCTCTGCCAGCGGAAGCAACTTCTCGACAAATTCTTTAGAAGAGGCGAACGTATCGGGCAGATCTGCCCCCTCGCGTTGATAGACCGCATCGCGACGTCGCTTAAATTCGTCAATAGAGTCACGCAGTGCAGAGTCTAGCTGTGTTTCAGAGACACCTTGCTGGCCAAGTATTGCCGAGGCGGCCAAATTGGCACCATTTAAATAAGCGCGCTCTAAGAGTGCATCACTGGATACCCGAGTATCGCCCGATACTTTATCTGCCGTATCCACTGCCATGTTAAGCTGTCCACTTAACTGTTTAACCAGCACTTCAGAAAGCCCAATACCCTTACCCTGCACCATTTCCATGCTCAGCTGCTGATCGAGCATGTCCTGGTAAAAGCGGATATTGCCTCCACTGAAAACACTGTCTTCACTGGCAATTGACTCATTCGCATCACGCATACTCTTGAGTAGCGTTTGCAGAAAAATCTGCTCAAATTGTCGCGCGACTTCTTTAAGCGCTTCTGGATCATTGTTTTGCGCCTGACGCTTGAGCGGCTGAAGGCTGTTTAAATCAGAGTAGAGCCTGTTCGTATCAGGTGTTACCGGTCTATCAATTGCCATAATCAGATCACTATCAGTTCAGCTTTAATTGCGCCTGACTGCTTAAGCGCCTCGAGAATTGCCATTAAATCGCCAGGTGCAGCACCTACTTGGTTTACCGCATCAACAATTTGCTGCAGCGATGTGCCTGCATTGAAATTAAACATATGCCCAGAACCTTCATCTACTTGAATCCCTGTGCGAGGTGTAATCACAGTTTCACCCTCTGCTAACGCATTGGGCTGATCCACATCCAGATTCTCGGTAATCGCCACAGTCAAACCACCATGTGTGACAGCGACAGGAGAAACGCGAACATCTTGGCCGATGACAATAGTGCCCGTGCGCGAGTTAATAATAATTTTGGCCGTTTCTTTAGCGGGAGTAACCTCTAAATTTTCCAGCACTGAGACAAATGACACACGCTGTGCTGGGTTGCGCGGCGCTCTGACCCTGATAGATGTTGCATCAATCGGCTGTGCAGTTTGGTCGCCTAGCAAATTGTTAATCGTTTCAGCGACGCGTCGTGATGTAGTGAAATCAGAGTGATTGAGATTAAGTGTTAGAGTATCTCCCTGGGTGAAAGCATTGGGTACAACACGCTCAACACTCGCGCCATTAGGAATGCGACCCACCGTAGGGACATTCAGACTCAATCTAGACCCATCAGCGCCCTCGATACCAAAACCTGAAACTACTAAATTACCTTGGGCTATGGCATACACTTTGCCATCGGCACCTTTGAGCGGTGTTAGTAACAAACTACCACCGCGTAAACTCTCTGCATCACCCAGTGTGGAAACAGTGATGTCTATGGTCTGCCCCACTTTAGAAAAGGGCGGCAATTCAGCGCTAATGGCAACCGCAGCGATATTATCCGACTGCGGATTTGTACCTGCAGGGATTTGCACACCAAAGTTATTCAACATGTTACGGAAAGTCTGCGAGGTGAAATTAGTGCCATCACCTGTTCCGTCTAAACCCACTACAAGTCCGTAACCGACGAGCTGGTTGTTACGCACCCCTTCAATAGAAGTAAGGTCTTTTATTCTCTCAGCAGCGGCACTAAAGGCTACGAGAGCTAACAGCACTGTAGAAATAAATCGCGTCATCATTCACTCCTAAAAAGGCAGCAGGGCGCTGATAAAAAACTTACTCAACCATCCCATCACATTTGTATCATTGACTGCACCGGTACCGCTGTAGCTAATACGTGCATCTGCTAATTTTTCAGATGAAACGGTATTATCTGCATTGATATCTTGCGGCCTGACCATACCGCTGAGTTGAATATACTCATCGCCCTGGTTGAGTTTTAGCCATTTTTCTCCGCGCACCACCAACACCCCATTTGGCAGCACTTCGTGAACTGTAACGGCAATACTACCGTTTAAGCTGTTACTGATATCAGACTTGCCCTCACCTTCAAAAGCAGTTGTCGGACCTGAAATATTTGTTGCTACATTCGGGTATTCTCGCCCGAAAATCGTTGGTGCAGTCAATACAGTACTGCTCGACTTATCAGCCGTTGTCTTAGCGTTTTTAGAGGCCGATGTACTCTCATTCAACTGAATCGACAATATATCCCCAACTTGCGCTGCCCCGCCATTGCCATAAAGATCACGACTCCCTGAGGGAGTAAAGATCCCACCTGTAACAGGCTTAGGCTGCACGAGTTGCTTAGACGCTACCGGGGCGTAGTAAGGATCATCGGGCTTAACTGTTTTCTGAACGCAAGCGGTCAACACTGTACTCAAGACCAATGTAAAACACACTTTTGCCCTCGTCGTGAAAAACATCTTCTAACCTCTATCTAACTCAACCCTATTAAAGCTGCTGGTTCACAAAACCTAGCATTTCGTCCGCTGTCGATATCACTTTAGAGTTGATCTCGTAAGCGCGCTGCGTAGTGATCAAGTTAACCAACTCTTCTACAGAGTTGACATTTGACCCCTCGAGCATCTGCTGACGCGTCTGACCGACCCCATTTTGCCCAGGAATGGTCACTGTCGGCGCACCACTTGCTGCTGTTTCAGAAAACAAGTTTTGGCCAATCGCCTGAAGGCCAGCGGGGTTGACAAAATCAGCCAAGTTTAGCTGACCGATATCCTGAGGCGCTGGATTACCTGCAACGGTCACCTGTACCGTACCATCAACGCCTACAGTGAAGTTAGTGACCTGGTCCGGTAAGGTTAACGCGGGCTCAATTAAAAACCCCTCAGCAGTGGTCACCTGGTTATTACCATTAAGGTGGAATTGACCATTGCGCGTATACGCGGTATCGCCATTGGGAAGAGTTACCTGAAAAAAGCCTTTCCCGTCGATCGCAACATCAAATGGTTGGTCGGTAATTTGTACTTCGCCACTGGTAAACTGCTTCTGTGTACCAACAACACGAACACCGTTACCTAGCTGTAAGCCCGATGGCAGCTGCGTACCATCTGCCGAATCAGCACCGGGTTGACGTCTGATTTGATATAACAGATCTTCAAAAACCGCACGGTCTTTCTTAAAACCTACTGTCGATACGTTTGCCAAGTTATTGGATATAACTTTAAGCTGCGTATCTTGTGCCGACAATCCTGTTTTGGCGACGTAAAGTGCACCGTTCATAGCCTTCCCCTTATTCTTCTAGCAGCTCGCGCTACACTTCTAATATTTTTGCTGCAGCAGTTGAGTTGTCTTCTGCTGTCTTCATCATTTTAATATTCATTTCAAACTGACGAGAGAGTCCGATTATGTTCGTTAATGCGTGCACAGCATTAACATTGCTCGATTCAATGAATCCACTCTGTAATCGCGCATTAGGATTCACATCTACTGGCTCACCACCATCAACTTTCATTAGCCCGTCTAAGCCTTTGTACGTTGTTTTTGGATCTAAGCTCACCATTTTTAGCTGATCGAGCTGTACCAAATTGGCAGCTGCAGCGCCTTGCGGGCGAATGCTAATACTACCGTCACCTCTGATATCAATTTTATCCGCCGGTGGGATAACAATCGGTGCGCCCCCTGCGTTAAGTACCGGCAAACCGCTGCCGTTTACCAATTCGCCAAGGGCAGTAACTTGCAAGCTCCCTGCTCGAGAATATGACTCTGTGCCATCCTTTGCCTGGACAGCTAACCAGACATCTCCTCGCATTGCCACATCCAGATCTCGTCCGGTTTCCAGTAATGTACCCGCTGTTCTGTCGGTTGCCGGGCGTTCTGACATTGAATAAACCCTAGAGGGGTGCCCCTCACCAAACACTTGCATCGCTCTCGCTTGCTCCATGTCCGCTTTAAAGCCAGAAGTATTTATATTGGCTAGATTATTGGCGTGCGCCTGCTGTGAAAGCATATTTTCCTTGGCACCGCTCATTGCCAAAAAGAGAACCTTATCCATCTTGCCGCCTTAGTTGCCGCTTTTAGTTATAACAGCAGTTAAAGCAAGCATCGTGCCATCAATCTAACACTCACAAAAAAGCCGAGCGATGCTCGGCTTTTAGATCCACTTAAACTTAGATCTGGAGTATGTTCTGCGTCACTGTGTTTAAGGTTTCAAGCGTTTTAGAGTTCGCTTGGAAGTTCCGCTGGTACTCAATCAGAGCAACAAGCTCAGCTGATAGATCTACGTTAGAAGATTCCAACGCAGAGGAGCGCAAGCTACCATTCAAACCAGTTCCCGGAGGGTTTATCACAGGAACACCTGACTCATTTGTTGCAATCCAATGAGTGTCACCGGCATTATTTAACCCGGCTTGGTTCTCGAAGGTTGCAATAGCAACAATACCTAATTCAGTTGTCTGATTATTACTATAAGATGCCAGCATCACACCATCAGCTGTAAAACTAACTCCGGTTAAATCTCCTTTAGCATAACCATCTTGACTTTGGCCTTTGACGATTT
>JBMZCU010000220.1:0-5789 GCA_049613705.1 Pseudomonadales bacterium
TGCCAAGGGGAAGCTAACTTAATGCGCCAATAATTGATAACAACACAAGGCCAAATCTTGACTAACTAGAACGGCAATTATCGGACAAACTTAACTAAAAATAAATTTTTATTTTATTTACCTGAACGGATTATTAGCGGTGCTTGATTGGAGGGGTGTTTTTGTGTGAAATCTTAGGCTGATGAGTGAACTCAGTGGATAAATAAAATCACATTACAGCTTGATTTTTCATACATTAGTGCATCGGATTGCGTTACACAGAGAAATCTAAACAATTTAAATTTTTGCGAGTCTTCAGCGTTGACCGCCAGCTAAAGGTGTATATAATCGAGGCAGCTAGAAAAAAAGTTCCATATTTATGTAGCATCACGATGTCCTGTTATTCATGCCCGTCACGATATTCATAAGTAAAAGCAACATTTCCGGCCAAACACCTTAATGTGATTAAGGTAACATTTACTCTTGAATTTAAAGGATAAGACTATGTCTACAACTACAGGTACAGTTAAATGGTTCAACGAAACTAAAGGTTTTGGTTTCATTGAACAGGAATCAGGTCCAGACGTTTTCGCACACTTCAGTGCAATCGTTGGCGACGGTTTCAAGACTCTAGCTGAAGGTCAAAAAGTTGAGTTCACTGTAACTCAAGGCCAGAAAGGCCCACAAGCTGAGAACATCGTTGCTCTGTAAGCGATAGTTTTCAAGCTCTGCTAAAAAACGCACTGAGGTGCGTTTTTTTGTGCCTGCTATTTGAGTAGGGCGTGTGTGATAGGTCGAAACTGTGATGCGCTGTCCATCAGTGCCTTTGCACTAAGCGCGCTGACACCATAGGCAATGCATTCGGTTTCGAAGTGCGTTTTAAGTGCCTCGAGCAGTACGGCAAAATCTCCGTCACCACTGAGCAGTACTAAGGTGTCAACCTGTTCGGCGATGAGCATGGCATCGACACAAATCCCCACATCCCAATCCCCTTTAGCGCTTCCGTCGCGGCGTTGAATATAGGGTTTTAGCTTAACCTTGAAGCCCATGCTTTCCAGTGCGTGCTGAAACTTTTGCTGGCCGCTGTCACCGCGATCAGTTGCGTACGCATAGGCGTGGATAATCTCACCTTGAGCGCTGAGTTCGCGCCACAGCGCGTGGTAGTTGAACTGGCGTGAAAACTGCTGCCGCGTGGTGTAGTAGATATTTTGAACGTCAACGAGGACGGCTATTCTTTTCATAGAAGAGAAGGGCCAGCCCTTAAACGGGCTGGCGCTCAGTTAGCGGCGGATTGTATTGAGTACCATACGCTGTTCTGCGTAGGCAATCATGCGTGTGACAATGAAGTTCAGTGCCAAATAGATGGAGCCGGCCACTATAATAGGCTCAAAGGGGCTGAAGTACTCAGATGCGATTTCTTTGTAAGCGCCTGTCATATCCATGATGGTTATCGTGCTGACCAGTGAAGTCGACTTCACCATCAGAATAACCTCGTTGCCATAACCTGGAAGTGCCTGGCGCATAGCAAGTGGGAATACGATACGCTTAAAGCGCTGCAGGGTATTCATACCACACACTTTGCCAGCTTCGACTAAACCTGCTGGAACGGAGAGAATACCACCGCGAATGATCTCGCTGGTATAGGCGGCTGTATTCAGAGTTAGCGCTAGAATGGCGCAGAACCAAGGCTCTTTGAAAAATTGCCATAGGCCAACGCTCTCAAGTTCCGCTCTGAATTGCCCTGAGCCGTAATAGATCAAAAATATTTGAATCAGCAGTGGGGTTGAGCGAAATAGATAGACGAAAAGGTAGGCCACTTTGTTCAGCGCAAAGTTTTCGCTGAGTCGGCTTAGGGCGACAGCGACGGCGAGAAAAAAGCCGAAGAACAAAGAGATGCCAACCAGGGATAAGGTTGTCGGCACAGCGCTTAAAATGGCCGGTACGGATTCTGCAAAAATTTCCCAATCCATTATGCTCTCCTCTGTCCGCGGTTAGTCCAGCGCTCGAGTGATAGGTAGCCTTTGTCCGATGCAGATGCGAGCAGCAGAAAGAGCACGAGGCCTGTGATATAGAAAGTAAAAGGCTGCTTTTCGCTGTTGGCACCAATTTGCGAGATGCGCACAATTTCAGCTAGGCCGATGACCGAGATGAGCGAGGTTTCTTTGAGCGTTAATTGCCACACGTTGCCAAGCCCTGGTAGGGCATAGCGCAATACTTGAGGCAATAGAACGCGTCTAAAGCGTGTGGCTGTGGGCATACCTACTGCTTTGGCTGCCTCAATTGTACCTACCGGTACTGCCAGTACTGCGCCGCGAATAACTTCAGTGGAGTAGGCGCCAGAGCTGATCCCGATACAGACCACACCCATTAAAAAAACGGGTAGTTCGATGTATTCGTCATAGCCAAAAAGGCTGGTAGCAACAGACATGATAACGGTGCCGCTGCCGTAGAAAACTAGGTAGATAACCAGTAATTCTGGAATGCCGCGAACCACAGTTGTGTAAGTGTTGGCGGCTATGCTCAGGGACTTTTTACCACTGAGCTTCATGGCTGCCGCGAAGGAAGCCAGCACAATGCCGAAGGCAAAGGCGGAAATTGAGACGGCAATGGTCATCAGTGTGGCGTAGAAAAATTCATCGCCCCAACCGTTGCTGCCCCAGCTGAGAATAGATAGATTCACAGTAAAATCCTATTGATCATTTACAGTGGTACTGCGCACTGTGTCATGCCCGGCCGGGGATCGCCCGGCCAGGTGATGGCGACTTAGATTACTTAGTCGAAGCGTCGAAGCCGAACCATTTAACGGCTAGCTTGGAAGTTGTGCCATCGGCGATAGCTTCGTTGATAGCTTTGCTGAATTTGTCAGCCAGTTCTTGGTCAGCTTTGCGCAGACCTAGACCAACACCTTCACCAAATGGGCCTTCGTCAAAACCAGGACCAATTGCTTTGAAGTTTTCACCTTCTTTCTTCTGGAACAGTGGGTGCCAGTAGCTCATCGCGGCGAAAGCGACGTCTACACGGCCAGACTGAAGATCCAGATCAAGTTGCTCTTGCGTTGCGTACTGGCGGATCTCAACAACATCCTTGAGGTATTCTTTAAGGAAGTTGAGGTGGATAGTGCCTTTTTGTACGCCGATCGTCTTGCCGTCTAGTGCTTTTTTGATCGCATCTAGGCCTGCTTGTTCTTTAGCATCTAGGCTGTCTAGGGCAATTTTATCAGCCTCGACTTTGAAGTCGGCCAGTGAAGAGTCTTTGTTAACGACAAATACGGCAGGGCTTGAAGCGTATGAACGAGAGAACGTGATCTGCTTCTTGCGCTTGTCAGTGATTGACATGCCGGCGATGATAACGTCAAACTTCTTGCTCTTGAGCGATGGGATGATACCGTCCCATGCTGTCTGCTCGATAGTACACTCTAATTTCGCGCGTTCGCACAGATCTTTGTACAGATCGATTTCAAAACCTTCAAGTTCACCTGCGCTGTTTACGGCGTTCCACGGAGGGTAGGCGCCCTCAGTTGCCATACGTACGACATCACCCGCTTGTGCTGTGGCGGCAAATAGAGTCGACAGCGTCAGTGCTGCTGCGGCTAAATTTTTCTTCATTTTATTATTCCGTCTTATATTAGTTATTGTGCGCGCCTATACACAGCGCGCCTAACCTGACAATGATACCGATTTTGTCGCATAACAGGTACCGGTGTTTGCGCGCTATTTTTAATTTTAGCGACATCTTTTTTAAACCTGCGGACAGTGTTTATTTGCTGGACGATATGCGAGTATACTGCAACTCATTTTGCATGCACTGCGCGGCGCCACAAGCGCTTGCGTGCGGCCCGCTCGAATGTGCAGTATCGAGCCCCCAAGCCCGTCCCAGGGCGCCGCACCGTGACGATAGTGCTATTTGATATTCAGAAAAGGATCGTAGACGCCTCATGTCCTCCCCAAAAATAGCAATAAAAGCGACCAATATTCATAAGACCTTCGGTGATCTCGAAGTGCTCAAAGGGATAGATTTAGAAGCCTGTGAGGGCGATGTTATCTCCATCATAGGTTCCAGTGGCTCAGGCAAAAGTACGTTCTTACGCTGCCTAAATTTACTTGAGAATCCGACCCAAGGCGAGATTGAAATCAGCGGTGAGCAACTTAAGCTAGCGCCGGGTAAAAGTGGCGATTTGGAGAGTAGTGACAACCGACAGCTCGAGCGTATACGTCAGCGTTTAGGCTTTGTCTTTCAAAACTTTAACTTATGGCCGCATATGACAGTGCTCGAAAATATTATCGAAGGCCCTGTACAGGTTATGAAGAAAGACCGTCAGGCCGCTATAGATCACGCGCTTGAGCTGATGAAAAAAGTGGGCATTTCCGACAAGCGCGATGTTTACCCGAGCATGCTCTCCGGTGGCCAGCAACAGCGTGTGTCTATCGCCCGTGCACTGGCCATGGAGCCAGAGGTCATGCTGTTTGATGAGCCAACATCGGCGTTAGATCCTGAGCTGGTCAGCGAAGTGCTCAAGGTGATGCGCCAGCTTGCCGATGAAGGGCGCACTATGTTAATCGTCACTCATGAAATGAACTTCGCCCGCGAAGTGTCCAATAAAGTGATGTTCCTACACCAGGGCAAGATTGAAGCCTTTGGCACCCCTGAAGAGGTGTTCGAAGGTGAGCAATCGGCGCGCTGTAAAGAATTCCTCTCCTCTGTTTTTTAAAAGGTCTTTTAAGCGATGGCACATAGCATTGAGACGATTGAACTCAAATCCCCGACACCCGGTGTGTCGCGTGCACTGACAGTCCACTGTTTTAAGGGCGAGCAGGCAGGGCCTAAGGTGTACCTGCAAGCTGCGTTACACGCGGATGAATGGCCGGGTCTCTTGACGCTGCAGCACCTGTTGGCGCATTTGATTGCCTGCGATGCCCGAGGGGATATTTGCGGGGAAATAGTGCTTGTGCCGTACGCAAATCCAATTGGTATGGATCAGCGGGTCAATGGCACTGTCATTGGTCGCCACGCATTCAGTGCAGAAGGTAATTTCAACCGCAATTGGCCGGACTTTTCGGCGGTGCTAGCTGCCGCGCTCGATGAGCAGCCCGATTTATCGCTGGCACAGTTGCGCGAAAAACTACAGGCTGCTGTAGCATCACTTAGCCGTGACACGCCACTGCAGGAATTGCGCGCAGCGTTGCTGAGCTTGTCTATTGATGCAGATATTGTATTGGATTTGCACTGTGATTCGCAGGCCCTGGTGCACCTCTACGCAAACTATCGTAGCAAGCGCGAAGCGCAGGCATTGGCAGGGTTTATTCACTCGCCTGTCGTGTTGCTGGAAGACGAGCCGGGCGGTTCGCCTTTTGATGCTGCGCATATTAAACACTGGGTGTCGCTAGAAGATCGCCTGCCGTTACCTTGCTTTAGTGCAACCATTGAGTTGCGCGGTGAGGCGGATGTCAGCGATGAGCTCGCCGCTGGTGATGCGAAGGCGCTACTGGCTTATTTGGCGTCCAGCGGGGCGCTTGCCAAGCAGGCTGCGCCTGAGGTTGAGCCGTACGTGGCTGACTATGTAACTAATCTCACGGCAATGGATTCAGTGTCGGCGCCTTGTGCGGGGATTGTTTGCTGGCATAAAAAGCTCGGTGACTCTGTGGTTAAGGGGGAGCTTGTGGCTGAAGTGGTCGATCTTACCGCTGCGGATCCAGCTGCTGGGCGCACACCTATCTACAGCCGCACTAGCGGGCTGCTATTTACCAAGTTATCAGCTACTTTGGTAGGCCCGGGAGAGCATCTGGCAAAAATTGCAGGCTTTGAAGAGTTGG
>JBMZCU010000221.1:0-5782 GCA_049613705.1 Pseudomonadales bacterium
CACTGCAGCAGTCACTCTTGGTATCGCTACAAAACTGCCAGCGCGCCATTGTCGCCACCGCAAAAGTAGAGAGCGATTTACGTATTATTTGCTCCTCCAAAGTTAATTTGGAGCAGCTAATGCTGAAAGGTCATTTTGACAGAGACTTATTTTACTTCCTCAATGTTTTAACCTTGAATATTCCACCGCTGCGCGCGCGCGTTGAAGATATTCCTCTGCTGGCACGTAACTTTCTTGCCGAGCACAGTTTAAAACACAACAGGAAAGTCAGGAATATCTCCCCGGGGGCTCTGCACTTACTGGCCAAATCCTCCTGGCCCAGCAACGTGCGTCAACTGGGTGAGATTATTAAGCAAGTTGTGATTATTAGTAAGAGCCCTGTGATCTCAGAGAAACTCATCTCTGAAGCACTGTGCGATGAACAAAGTGCAATTCTCTCCTTCAATCAAGCCAGAGCAAACTTTGAGCGCGATTACTTGATCAAAGTGTTGCAGGTTACTGAAGGGAATGTGACTCACGCAGCGCGTATTGCTGAGCGCAATCGCACCGATTTTTACAAGCTGCTCAATAAGCACAAACTCAGCGCTTTAGAATTCAAAAAGAAAGTACGTAAATACTCAGGTGCTGACAACAGCCAAAAGCTGCTTGGCTAGCGTCTCCTCCGGATAGGTGCGCACAGTCGCACCTACCTCATCCAGCGTGCTACCCGCCGCTGTAAAGCCAGAGCTACATCACTCAGGCTTGATCTATCGCACTCCTCAGGGCATCACACGGGTTACTTTGCGATATCCGCAAAGTGCGCGGCGAGCGCCTGGGCTAAATCTTGTGGCCGCAGCTCCAGCTCCAAGCCGCGTTTGCCCGCACTGATGTAAATACTCTCGTGGTCTTGAGCGCTGTTATCAATCACGGTCGGCAGTTTCTTGCGCTGGCCCAGTGGGCTTATCCCCCCTACCACGTAGCCGGTCACTTTCTGCACAATGCCAGCATCGGCCATTTCCACTTTTTTACACTTAAGTGCTGTCGCAGCAGCTTTTAAATCGAGTTTTTGCGCGACAGGCACCAATACAACAAAAAGGTGCTTAGCGCGCTCTGGCTCACAAACCAAGAGCGTCTTAAACACCCGTCGACTGTCCTGACCCAACAACGTAGCAGCCTCTTCGCCGTAGGATTGACAGTTGGCATCATGTTGATAGCTGTGCAGAGCGTGCCACACCCCCAAGCTCTTGAGCGCCTTGACAGCAGGCGTCACTAGCGCGGCTCCCGCAACGGAGTCAACAGGGACTCTAAGCCATTCAGCTTGATGCAGTGAAGGGTCTGCAATAACTCCCCCAACTCTCCTTTAGGAAAGCCCTTGCGCTCAAACCAGCACACATAGGGTTCTGGTAAATCGACCAACAGCGTCCCCGCGTACTTGCCAAAAGGCATTTTCATTCGCGCTATTTTCTGTAAGTGCTCTGGCTTAAATGTATCCATGTCTCTCCTTTAATGGCTTTCTAACTCATGCACGTTTAACAATGCTCTAGAGGCCGCTCTAGCGGCGCGCACAAATTCTCTATAACCAGATAGCTTATGTGTCAGCAATAGCTGCTCTATGGGTATCTGGTGAATAAAGTACGCCTCAAACAACCGCCGGTGCTGTTCCTCAAGGGCTGGATGCTGCAAGCTTAGAACGCACCGCTCCAAAAGGTATGCCAGCAAGTAGGCAACACTTTCAAATGCACGGTGCGCGCTGGCAAAAGCGGCCACTTGTTGACACGCCCACTGTGTATCTAGCTGCTCGGGGTCAGTCTCCTCACACAGCCCTACTAACTGATCACCCCCCCAGTGAGTCGGGTCAAAAAAATACTTCTGCTGAAAGCCCAGACGTCGCGCAAAGCTGCGTATGAACTGCTCGAGTGGTTTACAGTGAACTAGCGGCTTTATCACCAGTACATTAAAGCTACCGCTCACGGGATCTAGCGCACTACCAACGCGTGCGGGAATGAAGCCACTGGCGCGCCAAAACTGAATCAGCGGCGAGGACAGCGCAAAATTTGCCCCTATATAGTGTATGTGACCGCGACGTGCATATTCGCTGATAGCTTCAAGTAACGCTGCTGCGACACCCCTGCGCCTTGCAGACTCTGCTGTTGCAATGCGCACGACGCGCAGACAACACAATTGCGCAGCGTCTAAATACCCCTCCTGCCCGAGCAGTATCTGTGGTAATAAATGACCGCGAGGACGCCGCTCACCGCGCCAGATTGCAGCGGCGAGCGAGTGCTCAATAGGCCCTTCTGTAGCAACTAAGCAGACGCCCACCAGCACACTGCCCTGCTTTGCCAGCCAGAGCAAAATATTTGGGCTATCCAAGAGAATACGTAGATCACTCGGTGTCGTGCGATAGTGTGCCTGCACTAAGAGCGCAAAAACTTGTGCCAACAACACTTCATCAGCCGCCAGTTGCTCCCGGTTTACCCGCGCTATATCAATGCCACCGCGCCGCAACGCAGGAGCTGAGGAACGCAGACTAATCGCCTGTTCGTTAGTCGGGCGCAACAGCAAAAAGCTATTTAGCCATCGCTCAACAGGGTCGTGCGCGCCCCAGCGAATTGGCGCCTGCAAATGGAAGAACTTCGTCGCCGGATCATAACGCTGCAAGCGCGGCGTGAAACGCAGATTAAACCCTTGCCCTGTGCCCTCATAACCATACAAGGTTGTACTAAAGACACAGTGATCAAAGTGCGTCATCAACATCGCGAGCTGATCGGCAGAAATCGCCGCCGCCTCATCGACGAGCAACAGGGCGCGACGAGGTAGATTGGCAAGCTCACGCAGCAGCGCATCGCTGGTATAAAAGTCGAGCGCCCCCTCAGCAAATGCAAGCGCAGTGGTGACGCTGTCACCTCCAGGTGCCGTTAAAAAAACGGGCAGTGATGGAGTTACTTGCTTGGCTAACAAACCCAGTAATGCAGATTTTCCTCGACCGCGATCAGCACTGAGTACTGCATTGCTAGTGCGCTGCGTCGTGATCAAGCCAAGCATGGCCTGCAAGCAGTGCGCTTGTTCCGCTAGCACATCGCACTGAGGGATAAGCTCACCTACCGCAACACTTGCAGGCGTGATACCTGTTCGCTGGCCGAAGTGCACCCGAGCTTTCTCTTGGCTGAGAGCACGGTAGAAGCGCTCGAGAAAATGGCGGCCGACGTCATCAATGCCCAAAGGCTCAACCGTGAGGCTCTTTAACTCACTGTCCCAGTTTTCATCCCAGCGCTCGCGCTCAGGGGTAATGAGTATCAGGACACCACCACCTGCTAATGTGCCACTGATTTGTGCCAAACTATCGGGATTAACACCGCTGTAACCATCGTATACAAGACACTCAAATTGCGCCCCGAGATAACGATGGCAGTGCTTGGTCTTAATATGGGTTGTACACAATGACGGCTCTGGTACATCCTCTGCAACGAACGCCGAGTGCGTGAAGTCAATTTGGCAGGTTAACGCACGCACCTGTTTTAAGCACCATGTGCGCTCGCCGCTGAGCCATATCAACTGCCGCCAGTGGCACTCTTTCGCCACTGCCAATGCACGTTCTACGCACTGTACAAAGCAGTTCAGGGCTTGCATCTAGACTAGAGCGGCAACTGAATATGGTAGCTAGTGCCGTTCTCTATATCACTGGTCACCGCCATCATTCCCTGGTGCTGCTCACTGACAATAAAATGGGAGAAAGACAAGCGCTGGCTGCTATCGCTAGACTCTTGCTGTGCATCAATACTCAGCGAAGACTCAAAAATATTCACTTGTTCCTGCTCACTCAACACCTGACCGTTGTGCGATAAACTTATCCAAATACTGTCAATTTCAGCGTGTGCCTCAATACTGATCTTCGCCTGTTGCTGATTGATAATCGCCTTTTCGAAGGCGTAGCATGCCTGGCGAATAAGATTCAAAAACACTTGCTGCAACTCAGTTTTATAGCAAGGTAATACTGGCAGGTTGCGCTCAATATCTCGCTCCACGGTCACGGCGTCGAAAGAGAGTTCCCCCGGTAATACCAGCATTTGCGAAGCCAACATCAAAGCCCCTTCAATTAAGTCCTCGACACTGGCTGTCTGTTTATCCTGTGTGCGCCCTCTGGCAAATGTCAGCAAATTATCGACAATCGATGACACTTTCTCTCCGCGCGCTGAAGCATCCGCCAGCAGCTGATCTAGCTTGGCGACATCGCTCTGCTGCACGTTTACCCCTTCGGACTGTCGCTGCAATAACAGCTGGAAACTCTGCAAATCAAGCAACATTCCCTGCAGCGGTGTATTGATGTCATGTGCCATTGCCGAAGCCATTTCCGTCATCGAGGAAATCTTGTCATTGTGCGCTAACATATCTTCAGCGTGCTTCTGCTTGGAGATATCATTAACCAGAATAACCACTCCTTGCTGGCCGTCGCTGTGCAGCGGATAGAGCGTGATATCGTAGTAATACATGCCGCGCTGGCGGTGGCTGTAGGTGTACGTTTTACCTTGCGCCATCACCTGTTGCACCTGTTCCCAAGTCAGCACTAGCTCTGGGTAAACCTCCCATAAGTTGCGCCCAATGGCCGACGTCTCGGCGACGCCTGAAACCTCTTCGGCTTGGCGGTTCCACTGTGTCACATTGCCCTTGTTGTCCAGTGATACCAACACCAGCGGCATCGAGGCCAGAATACCTTTGATATAGTGTTCCGACTGCGCCAGGCGCTGTGTTGTCTCAACGTGCTTTGCGATTTCATGCTCCAGCAAAGTATTGCTTTGCAGTAACTTCTGATTGGACTCATCTAGACCTGCTGTACGCTCACGCACGCGATCTTCCAGCTGCCACTTTATTTCGCGCAGCTGCAAATTGCGCTGCCCTAGGCGGCGCTTAGCCACCACCAAGCTGATTACAACGAAGGCGAGAATGATAATGAGTGAGCCACTGGTCCAGTTGGCCACATATTGCCAATTCGTTTTACCGTGCTCATCGCGAAAGATATCAGTAATCGCCCACACGGTTGGACTGGCAAGCACAGCCGTCAAAAACGTAACAACTGCAATGTTAACTTTATTCATCGAGAAATGACCTAAGATCTGAAGTGCATAAATAGAGCGTAATTATAACCAGATGCCTGCAGCGGCAGAACTGCTAATTAGTTTGAGAGGGATAAAAAAATCCCCGCTGCGGCGGGGACATAGTCAATTCAACACTTAGATTTAGCTAGTTTGCTCTAGCCCTAGCGCGCGTTTCGCCTTGATTCTACTGAAGGTAGGCAGCTTCTCACCTATGATCAATAGGCAGGGAGTTAGCAGCAATGTCAGTACTGTGGCGAAACTCAGTCCACCTGCGATAGTACTCGAAAGCTGAGTCCACCACTGTGTTGAGGGGGCACCAAAGCTAATACCGCGGTTAATCAAGTCGATGTTCATCGCCAGCACCATAGGAATCAAGCCCAGCACGGTGGTGATGGCCGTCAAAATCACAGGGCGCAAACGCACACTGCCGGTAATCAACGCGGCATCGTACGCACTGTGACCGCGGCTGCGTAAATCGTTGTAGCAATCAATCAAGACAATGTTGTTGTTCACCACTATGCCTGCCAGGGCAATGATACCAACGCCCCCCATAACAATCCCGAACGGCTGCCCTGTAATCATTAACCCCAACAGTACGCCAGCAGTTGAAAACACAATCGCCGATAGTACCAACAGCGCCTGATAAATTTGGTTAAACTGTGTGAGCAAGATTAAAAACATCATAAAGATAGCGATCGAAAAGGCGCTGG
>JBMZCU010000222.1:0-5768 GCA_049613705.1 Pseudomonadales bacterium
CGGTGCCGAGTGACACCGATTGATGGATACTCTGTTGGCGGGTGTCCCTAGGGCACTTTCCTACATACACACTACATATGTTGAGTGTTGCTGTGCCCTGTTTAAGTCATCACGCCTTTTTTAAATCTAGTAGTCGATCATTGAATTAGCAAAATTTAATGATGAAAAATAATAACCTCTTGAAAAAGGCGCGCCGAGCAGCTGAGTGAGCACTTGCGGCTGTTGCTAAGCCGTTAGTGCTATCACTTTTAGTGCCGCTAGTGAGAGGGTGATAACAGCGATCAGTTAGGCAGGCCGCGGATTTTCGCTACACAGGGTGTGATACCACCTAGAGTCGCTCGTGTTTCAGCGGTTAGGCGTGTAGCGTAATCGTATTTTTTAGGGCCGTGGGAGGTTAGCCAAACACTCCCCCTGCCGTTTTGACGACTAAGCTAGTGCCGATACAGATGAGCATGGCGATGGCTAGGCGGCGCATGTTTTGCTGACTCAGTTTGGGAGGATAATTACGCCCCAACCAAGTAGCGGTATAGACCACGGGAATACAAAACAGCGCGAAGGTGAACATGTTTAGTTCGAGCGCCCCCTGTACACCGAGCATCGCCGTGCGAATAACACTACTGACGAGGAAGGCTGTGATCAGGCAGATGCGAATAGTGCGCATCTCGAAGGGTTGGCGGTAGAACTGGTAGACTAACGGTGGTCCTGCAACACTGAACATGCCCGCTAGAAAGCCTCCCGCGGCACCGGCGATACTGAACGTGTAGGGTTTAGATACTCGGGCGAGCGGCTCGGGTTTTAGCACTGAGCAGGCCCCACCGACTATGATCACGACACCGAGCAGAAATTGCAGTAGGTTGTTAAACTGAGCATCCATGTACTGCAGCAAAAAAAGGCCGAGTGCGATAGCCGGCAACATGCCGATTGAGGTGTAGAGCATCGCTTTGCGGTCAAGTGCTTCATGGTCGCCGCGCAGCGCGAAAACACCGTTGCTCAAGGTTGTCAGGCTGATTACTACAGAGGTAAAGACTATGGGCAGCAGACCAAACATGGTGACAACCCCCATAACAACCATGCCTAGGCCAAAACCCGTCACAGTTTGAATATAGGTGCCTGCAGCGATAATCAGCGCAAGCTCTAGCAGCGTTATAAAATCCAAGGTGGTTCCTGAAAGTTGGCGAGCGAGTGGCTCAAAAATGGGGCGACAATGATATCGATTTGAGCGTGCTAAAAGAAGGGTATTTTGTATGTCTTTGCTATCATGAGTACAGTTTATATCACGTGTGCTGCTACTGGCAGCCGCGTAATTGAGGGTATCCAATATGTGTGATGAAAAAAGTTGTTCGCCAGACAGTGCCGCGCCACAGATTAAGTTATCAGCGCTTAAGCGGCGGCAGTTTTTGCAGGGCGTCATTAGCTTGCCGCTGGCAACTATATTAGGAGTGCCAGGTTTGGCGCTTGCCGCAGCTGATAAATTAGAACGGGTCTACATTACGGCGGAGAATGGCGAGCGCTCAGTTGGTGCGTTGGCACTGTCTGAAAAGCTTGAAGGAGCGCCCACTGTGATGCTGATTCACGAGTGGTGGGGACTCAACGATCAAATAAAAGCTGTCGCGCAGAGTTTTGCCGAACAGGGCTATATTGCGCTTGCCGTTGATCTCTACGCTGGAGAGTTGGCGACGACGGGGCAGCAAGCGAACACCTTGATGAATGCCGTTGATGGGCAAGAGGCTCAGCAAACACTCAATACCTGGGTAGACTATCTGCGCCACTACGCTGATGAGTCGCGCAGTGTCGGCTGTATCGGTTGGTGCTTTGGCGGTGGTTGGGCGCTCAATACAGCCCTGGCAACTCAGCTTGATGCTACTGTCGTGTACTACGGCAATATGGCCAAGAGTGCCGTGCAGCTGAGCGCGCTAAAGAGCCCTTTGCTCGGTCACTTTGCCACGCGAGATCAGTGGATTGATCGCGCTATGCTCGAGCGATTCGAGCGCCAGTTGGCGGCATCGGGCTCCTCCGTTCGCCCTGAGTTTCACTGGTATGAAGCTGATCACGCCTTTGCTAATCCGACCCGTGCGCGCTACGACGCCGAGGATACCGCACTGGCCTGGCAGCGGACCTTGGATTTCCTCGCCCGCTACCTCTGACCACAGGTGAGCGCGCAGTGAATGACGGCACTGTGATCAGTTTTGTGAAATGGCGTTGCGCACTAATTGTTGCCCGCGCTGCTCCAGTTGCTGAAGCTTTTCGCTGACATAGCGCACATGTGCCTTAGCGGCGCGCTCGGCCTGTGCGGCGTTGCGATTGATCAGGGCGCTGTAGATTTGCCTGTGGTGTTTGTCGATCTGAGCTTTGTCGTCTTCGCGGTGGCTAAGGTTACTCACAGAGGCCTCGACCGAGTGCAAAATTAACTGCTTGATGCTCGCTAGCAAGTGAATCAGCACTGAGTTGTGAGAGGCGTCTACGATACACTGGTGGAACGCTTGATCGCGCTGCGCGCGGTTGCGCGCGCTGGATTTGGCCATAGCCGCGTACGCTTTTTCAATACGGTACATATCGCGCGGACTGGCGCGCGTCGCCGCCAAATTGGCCGCCTGTCCCTCCAGCTGACCGCGCACTTCATAGAGGTCGAACAGTGTGCGCTCGTGCTCGAAGTACAAATTCATGAATGGACTTTGCGGTGTGCTCTGCGTAAGCATGTCGGCGACGAAGGAGCCTTTTCCCTGACGAGTCTCTATTAAGCCGCGCCCGTGCAGTTCGCGCAGCGCTTCGCGGACCACCGCACGCGAGACGCGCATCCGTGTACTGAGTGCGCGCTCTGAGGGAATTTTCTGTCCAGCTGTCAGCTCGGCGTCGCAGATCAGCTGCTCAATTTGTTTGGCGATACTCTGCGAAAGTGGTGTGGCCATAGTCGTTGTATCTCTATCGAGGTTGAGGTGAAGAGGGCGTGTAACAGCATCTTAGCTTCTGGGCGCATTGGATTGAGGTAAAAGCCTAGGTCAAATGCGCAGTGACAGTGCAGCCACCTACTAAGTATCAATGCGCAATGGTAATGAAAAAAATAGTAAAAATTTCATAAATAGATTATCTTTTGTTCGATCATTCAACTCTCGAGCAGCGGTTATGCACGTGTAGCAGTGTATCAAACTGGTATGACCAGTGCTTAAAATTCTTTACACAGCGACGCTTTCGCCGCAGCATCGGGGCCATAAAAATACGAGCACACGCCTGTGCTCATTTATACACAAGGATCAAAACGATGTTGACGATAAAGCGACTGAGCCACAGTGATGCACTTTTGTTAATCGAGGGCGCGCGTAACAAAGCGCTGGAGATTGGCGTACCTATGTGCATTGCCGTGACCGATGAATCCGGTGTGCTGATTGCCTTTGAGCGCATGGATGGCGGCAAGACCACCAGTGTAGTTATCGCACAAGACAAAGCGTTTACAGCGGCTGCAGCGCGCAAAGCGACGCACGATTACAACAGTGTAAATACCCCAGGTAGCCTCGCCTTTGGTATTCACACAGAACACGGTGGGCGTATCTCTAGTGTCGGCGGCGGGCTGCCCGTTTTTTGTGGTGATGATGTAGTCGGCGGAATTGGCATCAGCTCGGGCACGCCACAGCAGGATCTCGAGTGCGCCCAGGCGGGTGTCGACCACTTTAACGCTCGCGCGTAAGGAGCTAACCGTGACAGCACAGCGTGCCACTATCAGCCAGCGCGAGCTGGCGCAGCTGTTTCGCCGTTTTATCGATCCAGAGTATGTGATCGAAGACAGCGAGACGCAGAAACCCTACGAGTGTGACGGCCTGAGCATGTTTTGCGAAATGCCGATGCTGGTCGTGCTGCCCGAGCACTTGGAGCAGGTACAGCGGGTACTGCAGCTGTGTCATCAGCACGGCGTACCTGTGGTGGCGCGCGGTGCAGGTACTGGGCTGTGTGCTGGCGCGATGCCTCACGCAGAAGGTGTTGTGTTGTCACTGGCTAAGTTTAACCGCATCCTCGAGATCGATCCGCTGGCGCGCACCGCCGTACTTGAGCCCGGGGTGCGCAATTTGGCGATCAGTGAAGCGGCAGCGGCACACGGCCTCTACTACGGGCCAGATCCCTCCTCGCAAATTGCCTGCAGCATTGGCGGCAACATCGCCGAGAATTCCGGTGGCGTTCACTGTTTAAAGTACGGTCTGACCGTACACAATGTACTCAGCGTGACGGTGCTCACTGTAGAGGGCGAGTACGTGACTCTTGGCGGCGACGGACTAGATGCGCCTGGGCTGGATATGCTGGCGCTCTTTATCGGCTCTGAGGGGTTACTGGGCATAGTGACACAGATTAAAGTCAAGCTGCTGCCCAAGCCTGAGAAAATGCAGGTTGTGATGGCCGGCTTCGATTGTGTTGAGGCCGCAGGCGATGCCGTGGGTGCGGTGATTGCTGCGGGCATTATCCCAGGTGGGCTGGAAATGATGGACCGTCACGCCATTGTCGCAGCTGAGGCCTTTGTCAACGCAGGTTACCCGGTAGAGGCCAAGGCACTACTGCTGTGTGAACTCGATGGCACCGCCGATGAAGTCGATCAGTACATCGCGCGCGTAGTCGAGATTTTTGAACAGCTGGGGGCTAGCTCAATTCGTCTCTCCCAGAGTGAAGCAGAGCGCGCGCTATTGTGGCAGGGGCGTAAGTCTGCTTTCCCTGCCGTCGGGCGTATCTCACCGGACTACTACTGTATGGACGGCACAATTCCGCGCAGCCAATTAGCTAACGTGCTGACCAAAATGGAGCAGCGCGCAGATGAATTGGGTTTGCGCGTGGCCAATGTGTTCCACGCAGGCGATGGCAATTTGCACCCATTGATCTTGTTCGATGCCAGTCAAGAGGGCGATTTCGAGCGGGCGGAGATTCTCGGCGCTTGGATTTTGGAGTACTGCGTGCAAGTCGGTGGCTGTATCACTGGTGAGCACGGTGTTGGCGTGGAGAAAATTCGCCAGATGCCCATTCAGTTTAGCGATGCAGAAATTGAGCAATTCCACTCGATTAAGCGGGCTTTTGACCCCGCTGAAACGTTGAACCCCGGCAAGGGGATTCCCCTGTTGAAAAACTGTCAGGAATACCGCGCGATCAGGCAGTTGCCAGCGCAGGACAACCTAGGAGCACCGGCGTGAGTGATCTAACCAATACGCTTATCGAGCAAGTAAAAGAGGCGGCCTCCAGCGCGAGAGCGCTGCGTATTGAAGGCGCGGACACTAAGCGTTTTCTCGGCCGTGAGATTCAGGGCGAGCGTCTCAGCCTCGCTGAGCACAGGGGCATAATGTCCTATCAGCCAGTGGAGCTGGTGTTGACGGCGCGGGCGGGAACACCGCTGGTAGAGATTAAAAGTGCACTGGCCGAACACAACCAAGTACTGTCTTTCGACCCACCCACCTTTGAAGGAAGGGCAACCCTGGGCGGTACGCTGGCAGCTAACCTCAGTGGTCCTAGCCGGCCTTGGTCTGGTTCAGTGCGCGATATGGTACTGGGCGTTAAATTGATCAACGGTCGGGGCGAGCTTTTAAATTTTGGCGGCCAGGTAATGAAAAATGTGGCCGGCTACGATGTCTCACGCGCACAG
Source organism: Pseudomonadales bacterium (assembly GCA_049613705.1). Classification (GTDB taxonomy): domain Bacteria; phylum Pseudomonadota; class Gammaproteobacteria; order Pseudomonadales; family Balneatricaceae; genus Rs1. The sequence continues at coordinate 5,606 of JBMZCU010000222.1, forward strand.
GCCGGTGCTATGGGAACCCTTGGAGTAATGACTCAGATTAGTCTCAAAGTGATGCCCAAACCTGAGGTTACTCGCTCTTTGGTACTCGACATCGCGGAGGGTGAGGCGATTACCTTGATGAACCAGCTCGCCGCGACGCCTAAGCCTATAGTGGCAGCGAGCT
>JBMZCU010000223.1:0-5763 GCA_049613705.1 Pseudomonadales bacterium
CCCTGTCGATACCGGCGCGGCTTTTGCCCGTTGCCACCGCCAGCTGGTAACCTTTGCTTTTGAGATTGGTTAAGGTCTCTCGCACTTGTGGGTAAAGTGGCGTCGGCGTTTTATCCAAGTCGCGGTAGTGCTTAGCGTACGCCTGTGCCAAGCGCTGATTATCACGCGCGCTAATGCCTGGTACCAAAATATCGATAGCCTCGCTGAGGCCCAGGCCAATGATATCTCTAACGGCGTCTTCACTGGGTACCTCTAGGGCTATTTCTGCAGCCCCTGCGCGCATACTCGAGACAATGCGCGCCGATGAGTCCATCACGGTGCCATCCCAATCGAAAATAAGTAGTTTCAAAATACGCCTCAAAATGAATAGATCATAAATAATGGGTGAGAGCTTAAACGGATTTGCAACGCTGTGTATGCCATCGGCTCAAAAGGCTAAGAATACTAGGTTCATTCCAGTAAAGACATATACTTAGCGCAGTTTTTAGAGGTATACTGGCAGCTCAGAAAGTTTGCAGCGCCTAGCCCAAACCATGAGGCTATTGTTGGATTAGTACACTATGGATCAACACCTTCCGATAAATAAAGAAGTCTTGATGGCGCGCCAGCCTATTGTCAATGGTGCGAAACAGACTGTGGCTTACGAGCTTCTCTACAGATCCAGTGATGCGACCAACACTGCAACCTTTAACTTCTCGGGCTCGCAGGCAACAATTGATGTGTTATTAAACGCCTACACATCTGTCTACCAAGCCGATCAGTTGCGACGCATGCCCGCGTTCATCAATATGACTTACTCGCTGTTGGTCGATAATCAATTACCTAGCTTGCCGACTAATCAAATCGTGTTAGAGATACTCGAAGACGTGCAAGTGGATGAAAAGCTTATCAACAGCGTGAAGGCACTGCGCCGTAGAGGCTACAAACTCGCTCTAGATGACTTTATCTACGACGATAAGTACATTCCCCTGCTCAAACTCGCACATATTATCAAGGTTGATGTCCTGGATATGAGCTTTGAGGAGGTTAGTGCACAGGTTGAAAAGCTCAAGCCTTATAAAGTTACACTGCTGGCAGAGAAAATAGAAACCCAGGACATGTTTGAGCATTGTAAATCCCTGGGATTTAAACTCTTTCAAGGTTACTTTCTCAGTAAACCCACGGTTATAAAAGGCAACAAAATTAAGCCCTCGCAAGCTAGCTTGCTGCAGATTATTCAGGCCTTACAAGATCCCGATGTCGACGCGCAAGTCGTTGAGAAACTCATCCTCAAAGACCCTTTGTTCACCTACAAACTACTGCGTATTGTCAACTCAAGTAGTCACGGTCTCGTGCGCCAAATACAGTCGGTGATGGAAGCGATTACCATCTTAGGTATGCCTGAGGTTAAAAAATGGGCCTTGATTGTCGCCACCCTAGGCCACAGTGATAAGCCTGACGAAGTTTCTAGACAGCTGCTGATTCGCGGGCGCATGTGCGAAAAAATCGCTCAGCACATCGGCGAGAAAGACGCCTCAAGTTATATGATAGCCGGCATGATGTCGGGTATTAATGCACTGCTTGATATCGAGGTAGAAGACTTACTGGCACAGATCCCGCTCACCGAGGAAATTAACCACGCTATCGCGCGCGGCAAAGGCACTATGGGTGAGGTATTACACGATACGATCAACTTTAAGCACGGCAACTGGGATCAGCTCTCCGGACAAGTAGAACCTCAGATATACAATAATGCCTATCGAGAGAGCTTAAGTTGGGCCGCTAAGTTTACGGAGCTTATTCACGAGGACGACCGCGCCCTTTAGCAGGCGATTGAAGCTCCTCATGAAGCGGTTAAGATATCCGTGTCTGTAACGCTTGCGCTTATTTAACACAGTCAACCACAGTAGCTCGTATTCAACTCAGGTCGAGGCTGCGAACTTTTTATAGATGCCATAGAGCGTATTCAGTGCCTTACACAGCTGTGCCTCATCCCAACCGGCAAATCCAATCACCAGCCCTCTGAGTCCCTGCTTGGCGTGGCTGTAATAGTGAGAGAGCGGCCTAAGGCCTAATCCTGCCGCTACAGCTTCTCGGCACAGCGCGACATCATCAATAGTATCTGGCAATAAATAGACGCAGTGCATGCCGCCATCGCTGTCTATTTGCTTTAGCTGCCCGCCAAATAATTGTGTCATCTCACGCTGCAGTGCGCGTCTGCGCGCTTTATAGAGTTTACGCATACAGCGTACATGGCTGGCAAAATAACCGCGCTGCATAAATTCACTCAACGCCAATTGCGGCAGCGCCGAAGTGTCACCATGAATACGCAACTTAGCCGTGCGAAACAGCTGACTTAAGACAGGGGGAAGCACCAGGTAGCCTATGCGAATGCTCGGGTGCAAAATGCGGCTGAAAGTACCGCTGTAGATTACATTATCTCGCCCACCCATGCCTTGCAGTGCGGTGAGCGGCGGACCATCGTAGCGAAACTCGCTGTCGTAATCGTCCTCAATAATCCAAGCGCCGCGCTGGCGTGACCAATTGAGCAATTCAAGCCTGCGCTGGGTGCTCATGGTGCTGCCCAGGGGGTAGTTGCGCGAGGGGGTTACCACCGCCAATGTCGCATCGCACTGAGCTGGCAGGCTAAATCCCTCGCGGTCTACACCGACAGCCACTTTGCGCGCTCCAATAGCTTCAATTGCACCATCGATACCACTGTAGCAGGGATCTTCTACCAATAGCTCATCGCCAGGATTGAGTAAGAGCTGCAAACTCAAAAATACACCCTGCTGAGAGCCACTGGTAATAAGCACATCTTGCGGCTGGCAAATAACACCGCGAACTAGGTGTAAATAATCCGCTAATTGGCGGCGCAGTGATTCTACGCCAGCGCCATCACCGGGCTCAGTAAACTTCATGCCCCGCCCTGCGGCACTGACACAGCGCTGCCACTTATCCCAGGGGAAAGCCTCAAGTGCAGGCTGCGCCGGCGCCAGGACTTTAGCGCTGAGAGACATCGTACTCATGCGTAAAGTGCTGTGGCGTTCAGCCAGGGCGGAGAGCGTGCCAGTGGCATGACCAAGCTCTTGTGTTGTCACCGTACAATTCGTGCGCTTTACATGGCTGATGTCAGCCACAAAACTGCCCGCACCACGGCGCGTTTCGATATACCCCTCGGCCTGGAGAAGTTCAAATGCGGATTTAACCGTATTACGCGACATGCCCAAGGCCTGGGCCAGCGGCCTGGTCGCTGCGAGCTTGGCGCCGCGATTGAGCATCCCACTTAAAATACTCTGCTCAAAAGCGCGGAATAGCTGCATGTACTGCGGCAGTGAAGGGTCATGTGTGAGCGGTGGTATAAACAGTTCCGCGCTAGCTTCGCGCATATGACAACTCACATCGACTGTTCAGCGGCCTTGATGTAGGAGCCGAACACTTTAAGCTTGTAGAGCTTTGCTATTTCACGCAGTGCCTGTGCGATAGGAAGATCCTGCGCATGCCCGTCAATATCAATAAAAAAATGATACTTACCAAACACTTGGCGTGTAGGTCTGGACACAATAGAGGTCAAGTTGATGCCGCGTTGGGTGAATGAGCGCAGCATTTCTTCGAGGTAGCCGGGATGATCATCATCATCAAACAACACCACCAAACTGGTTTTGTATTGCTCGCCGAGTGCCGGTTGGTATTGTGCCGCACGGTCAGCAAAGGCCAAAAAGCGGGTTTGATTGTGTGGATAATCGTTGATATTGGCAATGTGCAGTGCGTATTCATCTGCAATTACAGCATGGTGGGGAACCACCGCAGCAGCGCGCTGGCCTGCCTCTCTTGCCAACACGAGCGACTCCATATTACTTTGGGTCGTCACAACCTTGACACCCCCTAGCCCGTCGATAAATTCAGTACATTGCCCTGCCGCGACAAACTGAACAAAAAGCGTCTCTATGTCGGCTTGGCGGCACTGGGCGATCAGCGAAAAGTGTATTGGCAGCATAATTTCTGCCACGATGTGCAGATCGGCGTCAATCAAGTGATCGAGCACCACAGAAACAAACCCCTCTGAGAGGTTTTCAATTGGCAGTACGCCGATTGAAACATCCGTCCCGATCGCCTGTAAGCTGGTCTTTATAGAACCGTAGTAGCGAATCTGTGTTTCGTCACGAGTTGAGATCTGGCCGCTGGCGACCTGTTGCGCGAGGTATTTTTCACACGCTAATTCTGAAAATGTACCTGCCGGGCCAAGTGTTGCTATCTGCTGCACGTATTACACCTAAGTATTTCATCTGAGGGCGAACCATGTCTTGGTGACCATTTGCTACCGATCACCAAGTTTAAGATGCAACCTGTAAGCGCACTGGCGTGTGACGGGTGAAATGCTTGCCTCAGGAGACAAAACAGTACAATCCACCTGCGTCTTAAGACGTTATAGAATTGAATTTTCTACTTTTTATGCTAAATAATCCAGTTGAATTTACACCTTGTAAAAGGATTAGAAACTGGAATTTGGGCCCTCTAGAAAGGCCATCTCTTCCTCTGTAGAATCGCGCCACAACATCTGATTGCGATGCGGGTAGCGCCCAAATTGCACGATAATATCACGATGCGCATGGGCAAATTTTAAATTGCCCTCCAATCCAAGGGCCGTAAAGAGTTCTATAGAGCGATCTTGAATGGCCAGTGATTCACTGTGCATAAAAGGCATGTACAGGAAGCTGCGCTGCACCTCACTGAGTACAGTGTCGGCTCCTGCGCGAATGGCCTCTTGTGCCAGCACTAACGCCTGACCATCGGTGGCAAATGCCTGTGCTGTATCTCTGAACATATTGCGCGAGAATTGATCGAGTACAATAATTTCCGCCAGGCGCCCTGCTGGGCTGTCACGCCAGTGCGCAAGCTCACCTAGGCTGGCACTGCGATAGTAGTGACTAAAGCGCTCTGCAATGACAGCATCGAACTGCTCGTCTTTCTTCCACCACTGTGCAGGTGTTAGCTCTTCAAACCAAAATGATAAGACTGCTTGATACTCCATGGAACACTCCTCCTCGTCATATCGATAGACACCATACTAGCGCAAAAAAGATGATTGAAGCCAATTATTTAGCGACCTATTGGCAGGATTAAAACAGTGACAACGACCCCATTGGTGCCAGGCGCCAATCGATTGGCTGTACCCCCTGCTCGACTAACCAGCGGTTGGCTTGACTAAAGTGGCAACAGCCAAAAAAGCCTCTGCTGGCCGACAGCGGCGAGGGGTGTACACCTTCGAGGATCAGGTGTTTGGTGCTATCGATGGCTTGCCCTTTGAGCTTTGCATAAGCGCCCCAAAGAATAAAGACGCAGTGTGGGTTGAGTCGATTAACCTCAGCAATCACACAATCGGTAAACCTCTCCCAGCCAAACTTAGCATGTGAGCCCGCATTCCCCTCTTCGACACTCAGCACGCTGTTGAGCAAAAGCACGCCCTGCTCGGCCCAGTGCGTCAAATCACCGTGATCGGGAGGGGTAAAGCCCTGAATATCGCTCGCCAACTCTTTGTAAATATTGCGCAGCGAGGGCGGAATTTTAGCGCTCTGCGCCACTGAAAATGCCAGACCATTGGCTTGGTGCGCACCGTGGTAGGGATCTTGACCTAGAATCACGACTTTAAGTGCTTGGGCGGCGCTGTAGCTGAACGCACTGAAACGCTGTTCACGCGGCGGGTAAATCACTGCGCCTTCACCCTCGCGTGCGGCGAGTTTACGTTCAAGCTCAGCGAAGTAATCGCGCTCGCGCTCGCGCTCG
>JBMZCU010000224.1:0-5753 GCA_049613705.1 Pseudomonadales bacterium
TATCAGGTAAAACTACGCAACCTGGTACGCTTTCTAGAAAACGGGGACAAAGCGAAGTGTTCTTTACGCTTTCGTGGTCGTGAGATGGCTCACCAGGAGCTGGGTATGCAACTAATGCTACGCGTCGAGAAAGATCTCGTCGAGTTAGGAGTTGTAGAACAGCGTCCAAAAATGGAAGGTCGTCAAATGGTCATGGTGATAGCTCCGAAGAAGAAAAAGTAGTTCGCCTACTCGATCTGACCTGCCACTGCCTCTGTGCGGTCGCAGGTCTTTGTTGTTTATTGCGAATGAAAATGTCTGCTTAGCAGGCGGTAAAAATTAACGAATGCGTGGAGATTTATCATGCCAAAAATGAAATCCTGTAGTGGAGCGGCTAAACGCTTCAAGAAAACTGCAAACGGCTTCAAGCACAAGCAAGCCTATAAGAGTCACATTCTGACAAAGAAGAGCACTAAGCGTAAGCGTCAGCTTCGCCCGATGCTACAAGTACACGCAGCGGACAAAGCACTTGTTCGTCGCATGCTACCTTACATCTAAGTCGCTTTTTAACTCACAGAATTTGAAAATATAGGAAGGTAAAGAATGGCTCGTGTAAAACGTGGTGTTCAGGCTCGTCGCCGTCACAAGAAAGTACTGAAGCAAGCAAAAGGTTACTACGGAGCGCGTAGTCGCGTATTTCGCGTAGCAAAACAGGCTGTTATCAAAGCCGGTCAATACGCATACCGCGACCGTCGTCAGCGCAAGCGTCAATTCCGCGCACTGTGGATTGCTCGTATCAACGCTGCGGCACGTATCAATGGTTTGTCTTACAGCCGTTTCATTGCTGGCCTTAAAAAGGCGAGCATCGAAATCGACCGTAAAGTACTGGCAGATCTAGCGGTACATGAAAAAGGCGCATTTGCGGCTGTTGTCGAGAAAGCGAAAGCTGCCCTGGCATAAGCCCGCTAGCACGCTCTGCGTGCGATACAAACGCTAGTTTGAAGGTAGGGAAAGGGTGCAAACTCTTTCCCTATTTTTTTTTGGCCATGGATGGCCTTATCCCGCGAAGGCAGGAAGCCGAGAGCGGGGTACGGATAACCGCTACGCTAGGAGCACTAACTAAGCGCAGCAAAGAGGCCTCAAAAGAAGGCCTTAACCAAAAGACTGAGTCACGAGCAGTGAGCGGATAACCGCTACGCTAGGAACGTAAACTAAGCGCAGCAAAGAGGCCTCACAAAGAAGGCCTTAACCAAAGGACTGAGTTACGAGCCACGAGCAGATAACCGCTACGCTAGGAGCACCAACTAAGCGCAGGAAAGAGGCACGACAAAGAGAGTCTCAACTAGTGCGTTCAGTCGTAAAGTAAGTGTGTAACAAGTTGTATGGCAGAGACAGCTCGAACAGGCACCAGAGGGTAGATTACAACCAAAGCTAAAGTCCAAAACTTACCGGCTACAGATAAGGTGGATTAACCAAAAGCTTAGCTTGTACCTGCTGGCTAGTTGGTAGTATACCGGTTCGAATAGCGCAGAGTAAAAAATGCAGAAGTGGGGTATGCAAAGTGCGCATTTGTAATAAACCCACCATAAAGTAAGACCGTCCACAGCCTTGTAGCTGTTTGGTGTTGTGAGTAAGAAACAGCGCACAGAGTTCTAAAATAGAGCAGTGCATAAAGAAAATTTGAGTCACAGAGTGAATGCTCCAGCTAGGGTTCCAGGTTGAATCTTACCTAGAGTATTTTCGGGCAATGAGTTGGATTGCCATCTGCGATGAACGGGAGTAAAGATGGAAAACCTCGAACAATTATTAGGTGATGCCTGTGCAGCAGTCGATGCGGCAGACAGTATTCAAGCACTAGAACAGGTCCGTGTTGACTATCTGGGTAAGAAAGGGCAATTGACAGCGTTGTTAAAGGGCCTGGGTAAGTTGAGTAATGAAGAGCGCCCAGCTGCTGGAGCCAAGATTAACGAGGCTAAAGAGCAGGTTGCGACGCGCATTGGCGCCGCACGCGCAGCTCTAGAGTCTGCAGCACTGGCAGAAAAGCTGGCCAGTGAAAAAATCGATGTTAGCCAGCCTGGCCGCGGCCAGCATTTGGGTAGCTTACACCCAGTCACTAAAACCCTGGAGCGTATCGAAGCATTTTTTGGGGGCATAGGTTACTCCTCAGTCGAGGGGCCTGAGATCGAGGATGATTACCATAACTTCGAAGCGCTGAATATCCCTGCACATCACCCGGCCCGTGCGATGCACGATACGTTTTACTTCAATGCGAATACCTTGCTGCGCACGCACACTTCAGGTGCTCAGGTACGTACAATGGAAAGTAGCGAGCCGCCTATTCGCATCATTTGCCCGGGGCGCGTTTACCGCTGCGACTACGATCAAACCCACTCACCTATGTTTCACCAGGTAGAAGGGCTGTTGGTTGATAAAAACGTCAGCTTTGCCGATCTCAAGGGAACACTCGAACAGTTTTTGCGCGAGTTCTTCGAGGACGATGTAAAGGTGCGTTTTCGTCCCTCGTATTTCCCGTTTACAGAGCCTTCTATAGAAGTAGATATCGATCGCGGCGACGGCAAGTGGCTGGAGGTGTTAGGGTGCGGTATGGTCCATCCTAAAGTTTTTGAGTATTCAAATATCGATCCACAAGTGTACACAGGTTTTGCATTTGGCATGGGTGTTGAGCGCCTGGCAATGCTGCGCTATGGCGTAGGCGATTTACGTCTGTTCTTTGAAAATGATTTGCGCTTCCTCAATCAGTTTAGCTGAGTGTGATCGACATTTTTTGAAGACGATATAGCGAAGAATTTATAGGTAGGCATATGAAATTTAGTGAAAAGTGGTTACGTGAGTTAGTACAGCCTGAGCTGAGCACCCAGGAGTTGGTTGATCAGATTACGATGGCAGGTTTGGAAGTCGATGAAGTTGAGAGCGTCGCTTCCGATTTTAGTAACGTTGTTGTGGCGAAGATCCTCACGGCTGAGCAGCACCCCAATGCTGACAAGTTGCGTGTCTGTACTGTGACAAACGGCAGCGAAGAGTTTCAAGTCGTCTGTGGTGCACCCAATGCGCGTGCGGGCTTGGTTACTGCCTATGCGCAGGTTGGTGCTCAGCTGCAGACGCCGGATGGTGGAAGCTTCAAAATCAAGAAAGCTAAACTGCGTCAAGTAGAGTCCTTCGGAATGTTGTGTGCAGATGCCGAGCTAGGTATTTCACTCGAGAGCGACGGCATCATGGAATTGCCAAGCGATGCTCCGCTGGGTACAGACTTGCGCGAATATTTGTCGCTTGATGATAAAGTGATTGATGTCGATTTGACGCCAAACCGCGGTGATTGCCTGAGCATCAGTGGGTTGGCACGTGAAGTTGGCGTATTGAATAAAGTGAGCGTGCAGTACCCTGAAATTGCACCGGTTGAGCCGAGTTTATCAGAGCGCCGAGCGATTAAACTGGCCTCGCCACAAGATTGCCCGCGCTATCTCGGCCGTGTGATCCGCAATGTCAATGTGTCAGCGCCTTCGCCGCGCTGGATGGTAGAAAAGCTAGAGCGCAGTGGTCTGCGTAGCATTGATCCTGTTGTCGATGTGACGAACTACGTACTACTTGAGCTGGGCCAGCCACTGCACGCCTTCGATCTAGATCGTCTACAAGGTGATATCGTGGTGCGCCGTGGGCAGAGCGAAGAAAAGCTGACACTGCTTGATGGCAACGAGATCACGTTGAACGATGAAACTCTGGTTATCGCCGATGACTCTGGTGCGATCGCACTGGCAGGTATCTTTGGCGGTGAAAAAACCGGTGTTACAACACAGACTAAACACATTTTCCTAGAGTGTGCGTTCTTCAGCCAACTGGCAATCGCCGGTCGCGCTCGCAGTTTTGGTTTGCATACAGACGCCTCACATCGCTATGAGCGCGGTGTGGACTGGCAGCTGCAGACCCGTGCTATGGAACGCGCGACACAGCTGCTGGTAGATATTGCCGGTGGTGAAGTAGCGCCAATTAACGATGCCGTGAGTGAAGAGCACTTACCGACACTCAAACAGATCGAGCTGCGTCACGCTAAAGTCAATCAGATGTTGGCTTTCGACATGCCGGCAGCTGAAATTGAGGAAATCATTACCCGTTTAGGGATGGATATCAGTGTTGCCGGTGAAGGCGTGTGGTCTGTTACAGCGCCGTCATATCGCTTTGATATCGCGATTGAAGTTGATTTGATCGAAGAGCTCGCTCGGGTATACGGCTACAACAACCTACCGGTTAAAATGCCTTCAGCAGCCTTGGATTTTACGCCATCGCAAGAGTCAGTGGTTAACTTGCGTAACATTCGTCGCACGTTAGTCGGGCGCGGTTATCAAGAGGCAATCACTTACAGCTTCATCGAGAAAGAGTTACAGCGCAAGTTTGATAATGTGAATGTCGGTATTGCACTGGCCAACCCTATTTCGGCGGAAATGGCGGTGATGCGTACTAGCATCTGGCCTGCGTTGGTGAAGACTGTCCAGTACAACCAAAACCGTCAGCAGTCTCGTGTACGCCTGTTCGAAACTGGGCAGTGCTTTATTACTCAAGGCGATGAAATCGCTCAAGAAAACGTGATCAGTGCAGCGATTGTCGGTAAGCGTACCCCCGATGGCTGGAGCAGCGATAAGCAAAGTGTCGACTTTTTTGACCTTAAAGGGGATTTGCAGGCGCTGCTAGCACTGGGCGGCTGTGCTGATGCATTCACTTTTGAACCAGCTGAGCACGTTGCCTTACACCCAGGGCAGAGCGCTAAAATTGTACGCGATGGTGAGACTGTCGGTCATATCGGGGCTCTTCACCCGAACTTGGCGCAGGAATTCGGTATCAATGGGAATTTGTTCCTCTTCGAAATAGCACAGTCGGCAGTACAGCAAGGGCGCTTAACTGAGTTCGCTGAAATGTCGAAATTCCCTGAGAGTAAACGTGATTTAGCCTTAGTAGTTGAGCAAAATACGATCTTCGATAGCTTGCGCGGCTGCATTGAGAAGAGCGCTGGTGAATTCCTTCAAAATGTCACCTTGTTCGATGTATATACTGGGCAAGGTGTTGAAAAAGGTAAGAAAAGTCTCGCTTTGACCTTGACGTGGCAGCATCCTTCACGCACTCTTACTGAAGAGGAAGTAAATGCCTCGGTCCAGTCGGTAGTCTCTGCGCTTGCAGAAGAAACTGGAGCGGTGTTGAGAGACTGAGAACAAGGGCGCTAAGGCGCCCTGCGGTTCACAGCCAACAAGAGAGAGGAGACCTGTATGAGCTCTTTAACTAAAGCAGATATGGCAGAACGGTTAAACGAGGAATTGGGTTTAAACAAGCGTGAAGCAAAGGATATAGTGGAGAGTTTCTTTAATGAGATTCGCCACTCTCTGGCTTCGAACGAACAAGTTAAGCTGTCTGGTTTTGGCAATTTCGACTTGCGTGATAAAAGCCAGCGACCTGGGCGCAACCCAAAAACCGGTGAGGAAGTACCTATTTCCGCACGCCGTGTGGTCACATTTAGACCTGGCCAGAAATTGAAGGACCGTGTAGATAGCTATGTCACAAGCCGAGCCTAGCACGCCTGAGCTACCCGGAATCCCGCCCAAGCGCTATTTCACCATTGGTGAGGTAGCTGACTTGTGCGGTGTGAAAACACATGTATTGCGCTATTGGGAACAGGAGTTCTCGCAAATCGAGCCTGTAAAGCGCAGTAATCGCCGCTATTATCAGCGCCAAGACATCCTGATTATTCGCCAAGTTAAAAGCTTGTTGCACGA
>JBMZCU010000225.1:0-5605 GCA_049613705.1 Pseudomonadales bacterium
GCTCTATGGCTAAAAAGACCGCACGGCACAGCTGCATTGCCACAGGGTGTGGCGAGTCACTCAACACCTGAGTGTAATCCTTAGCCAGCGCAGCATAATCAAAGCGCGGGAAGTCCTTCACATCGAGCTGCTGAACGCGCCCGACGACGCCTAACATCTGCGTTTTGAGCGGCGTATCCAACACGCCGCGCTCGCCGGCATAATCCATTAAACACCACTGGGCAGCCACCGCATTTAGCAACACCTTGGGCGCCCAGGCAAAACCCTGCAAGGACTGCAGTACTTGTGCCTCACGCCACCTGTCCACGCCAAAGGCAAGTTCGGCCGAAGCGTTGAGCCGCAAGACCAGCCGCTGGGATTGAGTATCCGCTCTGAAGAGGCGATTACTGGTGCCACAGGCAAAGGGCTGCCAGTCGAGCTGTGCAAATGCACGGGTTTTCGGCTCAGCGCTGAGCAGTATCTGAATCTGTTCTCTCAAGGAAAAACCTAACTATCCAAAGATTAAAACTCTGTAAATACAGTTCACTGGCGTTATCACAACGGCTGTTCTGGATCAGAGTGTGCGCTATAATACGCGCTAAAATTAGGTAAAAGAACAATACACAGACTATCTAAGAGACAATCGATGAAAAAATTACCTCACGCCCTCTCCTCACTTGGCCTCGCTGCGGCCGTTGCACTTTCAACCAGCGCTTTCGCCCAGCAAAAGGAGACCTTAAATGTTTACACGTACGACTCTTTTGTCTCTGATTGGGGCCCGGGCCCTAAAATCGAAGCGGCTTTTGAAGCCCAGTGCAACTGCGACCTAAACTTAATCGCCGAAGAAGACGGGGTCAGTATTCTCAATCGTCTGCGCGTCGAGGGAGCCAACACCAAAGCGGATATGGTATTAGGCTTGGACAACGGTCTGATTTTTGACGCTGCCAAGACCGGCTTATTCGTTCCTCATCAGCAGGATATGTCTGGTTTAGACGAAAATCTAAAGTGGCGCGATGCGACTTTTCTCCCCTACGACTACGGCTACTTTGCCTTCATCTATGACAGCACTAAAATTGCCGAGCCTGCGACATCACTCAAGCAACTCGTCGAGTCAGATGCGCAAGTGATCTATCAAGATCCGCGCACCAGTACACCGGGCCAAGGTATGATGTTCTGGGTCAATGCTGTTTATGGTGATGAGGCAGCCGGCGCATGGCAACAGCTAGCTAAACACACCGTTACTGTCACTAAAGGCTGGTCTGAAGCTTACGGCATGTTCCTCAAAGGCGGAGCAGACTACGTGTTAAGCTACACAACCTCACCTGCCTACCACATGATCGCCGAGTCAGAGGACAAGTATAAAGCCGCTGCCTTCAGCGAGGGCCACGTCGCGCAAGTTGAGGTTGGCGCGGTACTTAAATCCAGTGATAAACAAGCGCTAGCACGCTCCTTTTTAGCGTTTTTAATCTCACCAGAAGCTCAGCAAATCCTCCCTGTCACTAATTGGATGCTGCCTGTGGTGAAAGGCACTGAACTGCCTGAGCAATTTTCCCAGCTGGCAACACCTGCACCTATCGCTCTGAGCAGCGATGAAATGGCGCAGCAGCGTAAAGCGTGGATAAAAACATGGCGCTCTAACGCAGCCAAGTAAATCCCTCCCAGTGGCTCACGGTGTGGGCCACTTCTCCTCAAGACGTATCATCATGCGATTTTTATCTCCGGCGAACAGCGCAGGTCTTTTTGCCATCACCGCGATGCTCACCGTCACCGCGGCGGCTTTTTACGGCCTGATTGGCTTTAACCAACAAGGTGCTGATGTCACTATTCTCAGTGACCCCTACTTTCACAGCATACTCTTGTTCTCACTAGAGCAGGCTCTGCTCAGTGCGCTATTGTCTGTCGCGTTAGCTTGGCCAGTGGCCCGTGCGCTCTACTATGTGCCATCACTGCCTGGTAACAAGTGGTTCTTGAGCTTGTGTTTGCTGTGCTTCGTGCTGCCAACCCTAGTGTTGATCACCGGCTTTGTCTCCCTATTGGGTCTGTCCGGCTCCTTGACGCCGTTCTTACCTGACGATTTTAGCCTCTACGGCTTACAAGGTATTTTGCTCGCCCACGTCTACATGAACTTACCTTTTGCGGTGCGCAGTTTATTCTTGCAAATGCAGAGCATCCCCCAGAGCAGCTGGCACCTGGCCAGGCAGCTTAAAATGGGCCCTCTGGCACGCCTTCGCCATATCGAGTGGCCAGTACTGCGTCCCACCTTAAGTTTACTCTTTGGCTTTATCGCCATATTGTGCTTTAACAGTTTTGCCGTTGTACTAGCGCTCGGCGGAGGGCCACAATCGACAACCCTTGAGGTCGCTATCTACCAAGCACTAAAATACGACTTCAATATCCCGGAGGCATTAACGCTCGCCTGGACTCAGCTGCTCATCGCCGGTGCTTTTTTTCTCTTGCTCTATCGCTCAAACCAGGTGACCTGGCTCTCTAAGGACAGCTTGATCAAGGTGCAATTGCCAAACATCAGCCCCTTAAAAAAGCATGGTTTTTTGTTGTGTTACTGCTGCGCAACAGTGTTCATGCTAGCCCCGTTATTCGCTTTACTACCCGGTGTATTCGCCTTTCAACCTAAGCTGGGAGTGATGATCGACATCGCGAGCGCACTTGGCTTGACGCTCGCGCTTGGCAGTATCAGTGCCATTGCAGCCATCGCTATTTGCTACGCCGTACTGGTACCTATTCGCCAAGCCACGCTCCTTAGCCGCCAGCGCCTTGCCGCTAATTTGCTCTGGCTGTCCACACACAGCCTAATTGCACCTGCGATGGTGATCAGCGTCGGCCTCTACATATTGTTTCTACCACACTTGGACTTTGATGCTTGGGGTTTAGCGTTTGTGGTTATCCTCAATACCTTAGTCGTGTTCCCATTTGCGATGCAGCAACTACGCCCACGCCTGCTGCAGTACGACAGCGATTACGCAAAACTCAGTCGCAACCTAAAGCTTTCACCACTGCGCCGTCTTGAAATCGAATGGCGCTACATACGCAGTGCTGTACTGAACGCCTTTGCACTCGTCCTTTTATTGGCGATGGGGGATGTTGCGCTGTTCTCTATTTTCGGCGGCGGTGATCACAAGACACTGCCCTGGCTCATTTACCAGTACGCGGGCAGCTATCGCATCAATGAAGCTTCACTGGGTTCAGCTATCCTGCTAATTATTTACCTCGTCATTCTACTTTTGCTGGAGAGGGCCAAAGACCTTGCTGCACATCGATAACTTAACATTAGCACTTGGCCCTAATCGGCTGCATTATCAGCGCAGTATAGCGCCAGGTACCACCGTCACGTTGCAGGGGTTGAGCGGAGTCGGTAAAAGCAGCCTACTGCTGAGTATCGCCGGGTTTCATCAACCCGTCAGCGGCGATATCCGCTGGCAGGGTCAGAGTTTACTCTCGTTAGACATTGAAGAGCGCCCTGTCGCCATGCTTTTTCAAGAGCACAATTTATTTGAACACCTCAGTGTTAGTGACAATTTACGCTTAGGTCTTGCCGGCACCACAGCTGAAACGATACACGATGCTGCGCGTCAGTTAGGCGTACTTGATCAGCTCGAGAAAATGCCCCCTCAGCTTTCAGGTGGCCAGCGCCAGCGCATCGCGCTAGCGCGAACTCTCATGCGCCCAGAACCTATTATTCTACTGGACGAACCCTTTGCTGAACTCGATGCAAAAAGCCGAGAAACGGCCGCTCAGTGGGTTGCTCAAACCGCTAAGCGCCAGGGTAAAACACTGCTACTAGTGACCCACCAGCAAGAGGATGTCGCACGCCTAGCCGATGAGAACTGGCAGCTTTAGTAGCCTAACCAAGGCTATCAGCGCTAGACTAAATCTATATGGACAAATTTATGGATATGCATGCTTCGTTTATTTAGCACTCTCTGCCTGCTCGCAGCGCTGCACAGCACTGGTGTGAACGCCCAAACAACGATTAAACTAGGCCAAGTTGTGGGCTCTGTTAACCAGCAAATAGGTGCGTTACTGCTAAAAGAAGTCTACCGCCGCGCCGCCGTTGAATTAGATATCATTCCTATGACAGCTAAACGCTCTCTGGCGCAATCCAGTAGTGGCCGCCTCGACGGCGAAGTGCTGCGCATCGCTGGCTTAAGCCACTTACATCCTGAGTTGGTGCAACTGGACATACCGCTCTTTCGACTGCAATCGCAGGTATTTGCCAACCCTGAGCACCGATTGACGATTCGCACGCGCAGTGATTTGAAAAACCTTAAGACGGTCATTACCAGCGGAGTACTGCACGCTGAGGCCCTTGCCCAAGCCGCTAATATAACAGCGCTTCACCGCTTGCCCAGCGAAGTCAAAATGCTCAAGTTTTTAAGCCGTGGCAGGGTCCAGATAGCCATCGCCAGCCGCTTGAACGGCCTGGCTGCAATTGAGAGTCAGGGAATTGACAACATTGTGGCAGTGGGTCCGCCTTTAATGACACAGCCTATGTATCACTATTTGCATCAGCGCCACGCAGCACTGGTCGTTAAGCTTAGTACGATTCTCAACGAGATGCGTGCCAGCGGTGAACTGGATCAACTCACCGCGAAGTTCGAGCGCGAGGTACTGCAACAGTCAGCGCTACACATACCTCAGCTCCATTAGCACTATTGAGTGCCCGCTTTTACCCACTGGTGCTTAGTCCACAGTGCAAGTACGATCAAAATACCCCACACTGCTTTATAACCGATGCTAACGGTATTGAGCAGCTCTACGTAGCTCGCTTTATCGACGATTGTCAGCCAGCCGTGGTTGGCTAGCCCCTCCAGCAGATAACTGGGGCTCACCGCCGTGCTAAAAAGCGCCCATATCAGCATTGCAGCAATTGTAGCTATCATTCGAGACCTTGCCTGCTGGACTGACCTATCTGACGCTTGATTCACCCCTTGGACCCGCCAAGGCACTTAGGTGAAAGCAGTGCTTTATCTTCTTTTTCTGCCCACTCCTGGGGCGTAAACAAGTGCAGTGCTAACGCGTGAATCGGGTTGTTCATGAGCGCTGCAACCGTTGCGTAGATCAGCTGGTGGCGCTGCACGGCGCGCTTTCCTGAAAAGTCTGCACTCACAGCAATCAACTTGAAGTGACTCTCCTGCGCCGGCCCAGAGTGCATATGACTCTCGTTCTCCAAATAGAACTCGCTACACGCAAGTGCCTCTTTGACTAAATCTTCTATCTGCTGTGCTGTACTCATCATCTATCCTATGTCTGATCATCTAACTGGCGCTGCTCTTTGGCCAGCTGGTGGAATTTTTTGTGTACCCGGCGGGTGACTAGCCACACAGCTGTAATCACCAGCGGTACAGAGAAGCCGACGGCAACACTTTTAGGAAACGGTAAATAAGGCGTGGCGAACGCTTCAATCAGGTATTTCACCAACCCGACGCTGTAATAGCTAATCGCGGCGACAGAGAGCCCTTCAACCGTGTGTTGCATCATCAACTGAATTTTTGAGCGCCTATCCATGGAAGTTAGTAACTGCTGGTTTTGCGCTTGAATAGCCAGTTCAACTTTGGTGCGTATCATATCTGAAACTCTGTCGATACGCAGCGACAAGTTCTCCAAGCGA
>JBMZCU010000226.1:0-5588 GCA_049613705.1 Pseudomonadales bacterium
CTACAGTAAAGGTATGCTACAAAGCGCTGTAGACTTGTTCACTCTTTCTCTAAACGTTTAACGTGTAAATCTTATTATCTACTACGCCAACAATGCTCCGCGCTGGGTTCGTCCCATACATCACGCTCTAAGCTTTAGCCTTTTGCGCTCGATTTGCCGCCCAACGCTTTCCCAGTACAACCAAGAGTATGCCGCCTAAGATCAAAAGCCCTGAAAGCACTAAGCGCAATGTCATCGGTTCACTGACAAAAAGCACGCCCCCCAATGCTGCTATCACGGGCACTGAAAGCTGCAGCACCGCAGCGTGCAATGTCTTTAATGCGCTAAGCGCTAAATACCAGATAGAGTAACCAATACCAGAGGTTACAGCCCCAGAGACTACCGCCAGTACAACGCCGTATAAACTCAACTCCATCTCGCTGAATCCATAGATGGCAAGCAGGCCAACAAAGGGGAGTGTGCGCGCAAAGTTGTAGCTTGTATCACTTAATGGGTCCCTTGAACCACGTCCATTAAGCGTATAAAAGGCCCAGGCAATGCCCGCTACGCTCATCAGCACTAAGCCTTCTGGTGATGGCGCTGAAACCCCTGGTAACACCAGATAGACAAAACCAGCGAACGCCAGTGCAACGCCTAGCCACTCAATAGCATGTAAGCGATTTCCCTGTAACAGCGAGGCCGCTATCATCGTTAACTGCACCACCCCAAAGAGAATCAATGCGCCGGTGCCCGTCTCCAAACTGATGTAGGCATATGAAAAACCAAGTGCATAGAGAAACAAGTAGAAGGCCGCCGCCCAACTGCCACGCGCACCGCCTTGAGGATTAGCGGGACCTTTGTTCTGGCGCAACTGTAACAATAACAGTAGTGTCACAATACCGCTGAGCAGGCGAATAACGGTGAAGCTAGCAGCATCAATTTGCGCATCGCCCAGCGCTAAACGGCACAGCACCGAATTGGCGGCAAAGGCGACCAGCGCCAACAAGGTATAACCCGATGTTGCGAAGGGACTTAGTGATTTAGTATTTACAGTATCTGACATAACAACCCTAGCTGACGGCCGGACTGCACAGACCGTTAACATTTAACTGAAAAGTAATAACACAGCGAACAAGCACAGCCTGTGCCAAGTTGGCAGTCCTGTGTTGTAACGCTAGTATTTGTGAATTTTGCGCTAAAAACGTGCAATATTATTTCAAACGCCCCTTAAGGGATACATGAGGGGCTACGCCTTATCAAACCATTGTGCAATGATGATCAGTGTTTGCTCTTTGTTAATCGGCAACTAACGATAAGAATAACCGGTCTTGCACTTTTTCTTGGTAGCTAGACTCTCAATGGCTCAATGGCAGAATCAAAGTGGCGTTTTCTCAAACCAATCCACCAAAAAATCGATAAAGACACGTGCGCGGCGCGCTAGAAATTTGCTGCTAGGATACACGACATAGGCATTTATGCTAGGAAAGGTGTGATCGTCTAACACCTTGGTTAGCTCACCTCTTTCAAGTGGTTTTTTAACGATAAAGCTTGGCAATAGCGCCACGCCGCAACCGGCAATAGCCATCTGACATAAAAAGTCGCCATTATTAGCCACAGTACTTGCACTAAACTGTAAGCGCTGCAACTCGCCACTAGGACTTGTGATGGCATAACTCGAATGCCGGTTTCCAGTGTACCTAAGTAACTTGTGCTGATGCAGATCAGCAGCTTGATGCAAGTGCGGTGCATCTTTTAAGTACGCGGGACTAGCCACCATATAGCTGCCTATCTGACAAATTTTACGTGCCTGCAGGTTACTGTCTTCCAAGTGCGCAATGCGAAAGGCCAAATCGTAGCCCTCTTCCACAATATCAACTTTGCGATCAGAAAAGTCCACATCTAGCACAAGCTGCGGATATAGACGATTAAACGCGGCCAGGGGAGCACTTAAGTGACTGAGCCCGAACGTGACGGGCACCGCCAGTTTCAAAGTTCCATCTAAAGGACGCTCTGCCTGATCGAACTGCGAATGCAGCTCGCTAAACGCATCAATTAGCACCTGCGCACGCGCGTAATACTCCCTCCCCGCTAAGGTCAAACTAGAGGCGCGCGTGGTACGATTAAGCAGCGTTGTCCCCAAGCTTTGTTCCAACTCAGCGAGGCGACGGCTTACAACAGATTTTGCCACGTTTAATTGCTGTGCCGCGCGGCTGATACTGCCCGACTCGACAATGCGCACAAACACCTGCATGTTTTCCAATTGCCCCATATTCAAACCTCAAATAAAACGCATAGCCCCTGTGCCTAGCTGCCTCAAAGTGCACGCATTAATGCCGCCAGCGCTAAGTTACAGTAGGGATTGGATGAGGATGATAACTGTTCTGCCAGTTCGTGGCGTACCGCCTCACTTTTATTTTGACTGAGCTTTGCTTTAGCACACCAGCGCGCGATTGGCATTTTATAAACCCTTATCACCTTGAGCATTGCCGCCGCTGTCTCAGTTGCGAGCTCATCGAGTGACCAAGGGGAAGCCTGCAGCGCTTCATAATGTGCGCTCATATCTCGCATCGCCGCAAGCTTCTGATCCCGCTCAGTTACTTCTACTGCGACACCCTCTATATGAACCGCGCGATAATTCCATGTAGGCACAATAACTTGTGCAGACCAGCGCGGTGAAATATAGCCGTGCTCAGCACTGAAAACAACTGTACTCGAGGTATTCTCCAACTGCTGGCAATGAGGGTTGGCGCGCGCTAAATGAAACATCAAAGTTTCGTCGCGCTTATCATAGAGCACAGGCAGGTGGCTGATTTGCAGCCCTGCCTCCTCTGAAGGTGTCAGTAGCTGAGTAAAGCTGTTGGCCTGCATAATTTCTTCACACGCAATCCAATCAGACAATACAAACTCATGGGGGGTATACATAGAGAACCTCACAAATTAAGGGTGTTAATCACGTCATTGCAACGCTATTGTTCAGTAACATTGGTATATTGATAACAACCAAAAAAAACAAATCGAATAGACCAAAATGAATCAGCTGACTCTTTCCCTGGATGACTATGAAGGTCCACTGTATCTACGCCTGGCCAGAGCGTTACAGCAAGCGATCAGAACTGGCTGTGTAGCACCTGGTGAACCCCTCCCCACCAGCCGCTTACTAGCCGAACAATTGGGCATCAACCGACACACGGTAATGCGCGCCTATGCGGAGCTCTGTGCTCAAGGGTGGATTGAAAGCCAACAGCGCAGCGGCTATCGGGTTATGCACGCCCTTCCTATAGAGCAAAGCACAGCGCCTAAACACCGCCCTCAGCAAAGCGCTCAGTTTAAATGGCAACTTGCCCGCACACTGCCCAGCGAAAATAGCTTCATAAAAACCTATCCACACCTTACTTACAATTTTGCCGGTGGCAGACCCGATTTAGCGCTCTTCCCCTTCGATGAGTACCGCAGCTGCCTCAACGACGCGCTGCGCCGTCCCGACCCTAGCCAACTCAACTATGGCAACAACCGCGGCGAAGCCAGCTTACTCGAACAAGCTCAGCGCTACCTCAGACGTAGTCGCGCCCTTGTTGACAGAGACATAATGATAGTCAACGGCTCACAGGAGGCTATCTATATCCTAGCTCAATTGCTGCTCGGCCCCGGCGATTATGTCGCCGTTGAAGCACTGGGATACCCGCCTGCTTGGCAAGCTTTACGCGCGAGTGGTGCGCAGCTTGAACCTATCGCTCAAGATGAATATGGCATATGCCCACACGCA
Source organism: Pseudomonadales bacterium (assembly GCA_049613705.1). Lineage (GTDB taxonomy): Bacteria > Pseudomonadota > Gammaproteobacteria > Pseudomonadales > Balneatricaceae > Rs1. Next base: position 3,743 of record JBMZCU010000226.1, read on the forward strand.
CTAGAAGTCGCTGCACAACATTGCCAACTCAAATGCCTCTACCTTACACCGCTGCATCAGTACCCAAGTACAGTCACCCTATCGCGCCAGCGCCGTCGCGCAATCTATCAACTGGCACAGCAATATCAGTTCTTTATCATCGAGGACGATTACGACCACGAATTCCACTACAAATGCCAACCACTGGCCCCAATGGCTGCAGACGACCCCGCCCAGCTGGTCATCTACCTCTCCTCCTTTTCAAAGGTCATGTATCCAGCGGCACGCTGCGGCTTGCTCGCAGCACCTAAGGTCTTGGTCGACGCCCTTGTACAACTGCGCGCCTGTATCAACCACAAACCACCTCAACTCTTGCAAGAAGCACTGGCGCGCTGGATGCGAGGCGGTGGCTTAGAGCGCCACATCAGGCGTTGCACCAAAAAATACCAACAGCGACGTGAAAACGCACTAAAGCAGGTCGTCGCGGCACAGCAGCGAGGGCTGAAACTACATTGTCGCCCCCCCGACGGCGGGATGGCGCTATGGATAAACTGCGCTGTAGATACCACGATTCTGGCAGATATGGCCTTTAAAAAAGGCGTATTTGTACAACATGGTGCCGAATTTTCACTGCGCCGCGATACGTCTGCTACCCAATATATCCGCCTGGGTTTTGCCGGTTTAGAACGAGAGGCATTCAACGCAGGCTTTGGTCTTTTGATGGAGTGCCTTGCACTATTACAGTGCGATACGAAAAACACTGACGACTAACATGCCCCTGGCACCCTTCCTACTAGAAACAAAAGTTAAAACTGAGTTTTGATGACAATGGCAGCCGAAACAACCACAAAATAACATTTATGCATTAAATAAAACCATAAAAAGACAAAAATAAAAGATTTTTATTTTTAATTCGGGTGATATGCTAAATCTCATAAATAATAAGTTGCCGCCACAGCGGCGCAAAGCAAAAACAGGAGAGACCACATGTTAATCGGCGTACCTAAAGAGATTAAAAACCACGAATACCGCATCGGTATGACCCCCGCAGGCGTTCGTGAAGTCATCGAAGCTGGTCACCAGGTAATGGTGCAGAAAGATGGCGGCACAGCTATCGGCCTAGCTGATGAGCAATATATTGCTGCTGGTGCAACGATCATTGACACTGCCGAGGAAATTTTCGCCAAAGCGGAAATGATCGTTAAGGTTAAAGAGCCACAGCCAAACGAGTGCAAAATGTTGCGCCCGGGCCAATTGTTGTTCACTTACTTGCACCTAGCTCCAGACCCAGAGCAAACAAAACTGCTTGTTGAGTCAGACTGTGTTGCAATTGCTTACGAGACTGTAACGGATAACAACCGCGGCTTACCGCTACTTGCTCCGATGAGCGAAGTTGCCGGTCGCATGGCGATCCAAGCTGGCGCACACGCACTTGAAAAAGCCCAGGGCGGCTTGGGAACACTACTCGGCGGCGTACCAGGTGTAGCACCTGCCAAAGTAGTTGTCATCGGTGGTGGTGTCGTTGGTGTTAACGCTGCGCGCATGGCAGTAGGCCTAGGTGCTGACGTCACTATCCTAGATCGCTCACTCACGCGCCTAAAAGAGCTGGATAACCTTTACGGCCCAGGTATGAAGACTCTTTACTCCAATGCAGAAAACTTGGAAAAAGAAGTACTAGCCGCTGATCTAGTTGTCGGTGCGGTACTGATCCCAGGTGCTGCTGCACCTAAGCTGGTAACTCGCGAAAACCTTAAGGGCATGAAGAACGGTGCAGTACTTGTCGACGTCGCTATCGACCAAGGCGGTTGCTTCGAGACATCTAAAGCAACGACTCACCAAGAGCCAACGTATGAAGTAGACGGTGTTG
>JBMZCU010000227.1:0-5563 GCA_049613705.1 Pseudomonadales bacterium
GGTAAGCGGCGTTTCTTCTGAAGGTTTGAAGATCATAACGTTGCCTGCTGCCAGTGCTGGCGCTGACTTCCACATCGCAATTTGAATTGGGTAGTTCCAAGCACCGATACCGGCGCACACACCCAGTGGTTCACGGCGGCTGTAGAAGAAGTTAGTGCCCCCTAAGTCTTGCTGTTCACCGTGAATGCTGGTGGCCAGTCCGCCATAGTATTCGATAACATCTGCACCGGTTTCGATATCGACACAGTTCGCCTCTTGCATCGGCTTGCCGGTATCTTGAACTTCCAGCAGTGCAAGCTCGTCATTGCGCTCGCGCAGGAGGTTGGCTGCGCGCTGTAATATACGGCCGCGCTCGGTTGCTGTCATCGCAGACCACACCGCAAAGCCGCGCTCAGCAGCATCAATAGCCGCTTCCACATCATCGCTAGAGGCCGTCTGGATGTGCGCCAGTACTTCGCCCGTCGCCGGATTGGTTGTTTCAAAGGTCTCGTTAGATGTCGCGGCGCGGTAGCCGCCATCGATGTATAGTTCGGTCTGTTTCATGGGTTTAACTCGCAGTGGCGCCGCAGCGCCGTTCAGTGGCCTGCTGAGTTAGCTCAGCAGGTAGTTGTGTCGCTATGTAATCTGTGATGATGCGCTGGGCAAGCTGGCGATCAATCCCCGTTGGATTGAGCGAGCCGCGCAGCCAGATACCGTCTATCAATGCCGCAATCGTCTGTGCGACGAAGACCGCACGCGCTGCAGGCAGTACGCGCTTCAACTCGTACTGCAGGTGCGATAACAGGCGCTTTTCGTTGACCCGTTGCAAGCGGAACAAGTTGGGTTGGTGCATCGCCTGTGACCAGAAAGCCAGCCAAGTTTTAACCACCGGCCCCTCGAGGTGTTCCGATTCAAAGTTGCCGTCGACAATCGCATTGAGCCTGGCTACAACATCGTCTGCATCGCACTGTGCAAGGTGCGACTGAACGCTTTGCGAGAGTTGGCGCAGGATCTCGCGCATCGTCGCTTCCAGCAAGCCGTCTTTACCGCCGAAGTAGTGGTTAATGATCGCTGGAGATACACCAGCATAACCACTGATCATGACGACGCTGGCTTTTTGCAGGCCAACAGCATTGATCGCCTTCATGGTCGCTTCAATTAACTGAGGTTTGCGAATGGCTGGCATACCGACTTTGGGCATCTGGCTAGTCTCTCTACGTCATCACAGTTTTATTAAATGACAATTTAATTAAATGATCGTTTAACAAAAGTATGTGATGCGGCACGCAGAGTCAAGTCAAGCTGGCTGAAAAAGCACCAGTTGACGGAATTGGATAAGAGACACGCCAGAGGCTGATTAATAGCTATAACTGATGGAGAGCGCACCGTATTGCTGAGCTTTGGCCTGTTTGTGGAACTCACGCGAGCGATAGACGTGGGCGTAGGTGAACTTCCAGGCGTTGTAGCTACTACTAAAGCCAATGGCGAGATCGCCGACGAGGTGGCGTTTATCGACACTGTGGCTGTCGCGATAGCTGTTGCCGTCGAGAAAGATATTGTGGGCGACCAAGCGCGCATCGCCGGCTAAGAAGAGGTGGCTCTGCCACTTATCTTTCACCGCGGCTCTGCCGGGCAGTACTGTATCCGCGCCAGGGCGCAAACTTGAGGTGCCAAAGTCACGTGGCAGGTCGAAGCCCAAACGCAGCTCGCCACCGGCATTGGCGTAGGTGGCAACGTTGCCCAGACTGGCGCCGATGTGGCTGATGAAATCTGTTTGCAATCCACTTTGACGATGCAGCTGGCCAAGTGAAAAGCGTCGCTTTCGCTCGAAAATCAACTGTATTCCCGGTTCGTTTTTCAGCTGATTATCCCAGCCGTGAAAGCGCTCGATGGCACGTAAATCGTGTATAGCGTTTTGTGTCTGGCGAGCCAGTGCTGCAGGGCCAACTACACCTAAATTGAGCTCCAGCGTGTGCAGTTTATCTGCCGTGCGCGCCTGGTAGCCGATACCGGCATAGAGCCAGCCAGCATAGGGCCTATCACTTTCATCGAGCTGCTGTTTAAACTTATCCTGTGGGGTGAACATCAGCTGGCCAGCACTGAGTACGATATTGCGGTGTACCTTTTGCCTGGCGCTGGGCTTAGGGTGCAGTGGGGCTAAGCCTTCACTGAGTTTGCGCAGCGCCGGGTGCTTGAGCTGATTGTTGGTAATAAAGTCGGTGACATCCGGTGATGTGGCGGAGATTCTGACACCGTTGGTATAGTTGAGATCGGTGTCGGCGAAGAGGTCGTTTTCGAAGTAGAAATTTAAGGCCCAGGGCTTGGCTTCGGCACTGGCGGCTAAGGAGAACAAAAAAAGGCTTACAGCGGTGATGTACTTGGTCATTGCGTTTGGCGGTTGTTAAGGGCAGTGCAATATAGCAGGAAGTCTTTGACGCTGCGATTTTTTAGGTAAATGTGCTAGAGTGGCGCAGTTTTATTTGTCTAGGGGGCACGTCTCCCGATTGATTGGATCGCACAATGGATTATCCCGAATTTCCCAGTTCAGCACCTATAGACGGTGAAGTTGCCAGTATCAAAACACCGCCCCAATCGGTAGAAGCGGAGCAGTCAGTGCTCGGCGGGGTGATGTTGGATAACAACGTCTGGGATGTGGTCAGCGAAATCGTGATGGAAGATAACTTCTATCGCCACGATCATCGCCTGATTTTCCGTACCATGACCAAGCTGATCAACAATCAAAAGCCGGTCGATATCGTCACCCTCTCAGAGGAGTTGGATCTCAGCGGAGATCTCGAACAGGCGGGAGGGCTCGATTATCTGGTCGAACTTGCCAAGAATACCCCGAGTACCTCTAACCTACGTGCCTATTCGGCCATCGTGCGCGATCGCGCTTTGCTGCGCCAGATGATCTCCGTTTCTCAAGAAATTGCCGACAGCGCGTTTGAGACCGAGGGCCGCGATGCCCAGGAGATTCTCAACGAAGCTGAACAGCGCATTTTTGAAATCGCAGAAAGTCGCCCCAGTGAAGGTGGCTTTATCCCCGTCAACGACTTGTTGAAGAAGGCTGTCGATCAGATAGATTACCTCTTCAATAACAGCGACCAGCTCACCGGTGTCACGACAGGTTTTGACGATCTCGATGAAAAGACGGCGGGGATGCAGCCCTCTGATTTAATTATCGTCGCCGCGCGTCCTTCAATGGGTAAAACAACCTACGCCATGAACTTGGTGGAAAACGCCTTGATGGCAGAGAATAAGCCTGTCCTCGTGTTCAGCTTGGAGATGCCGGCCGAACAGTTGATCACGCGTATGCTCGCCTCACTCGGTCGCATCAACCAGACGCGCCTGCGCACCGGTCAGTTGGAAGAAGACGATTGGCCAAAGCTCACCACAGCAGTCAATATGATGCGTGATAAACCGCTCTTTATCGACGATACTTCAGGCATTAGTCCGACTGAAATGCGTACCCGAGCGCGGCGCGTCGTCCGCGAACACGGCGAGGTGGGCATGATCATGGTCGATTACCTGCAGTTGATGCAGGTAAAGAGTGCCAAGGCCTACGGCAGTCGCGCCGAGGAAATTTCGGAAATATCACGCTCGCTCAAAGCGCTGGCTAAAGAACTGAACTGCCCTGTGATTGCACTCTCGCAGCTTAACCGCTCGCTCGAGCAGCGCCCAAACAAGCGCCCGGTAAACTCCGATTTGCGTGAATCTGGGGCGATTGAGCAGGATGCCGACGTGATTATGTTTATCTATCGCGACGAGGTGTACAACGAGGACTCGGCGGATAAAGGGATCGCCGAAATCATTATCGGTAAGCAACGTAACGGCCCGATTGGCAGTATAAAGTTGGCTTTCATAGGGCAACACTCGCGCTTCGAAAACTTAGCACATGGCAGCTATGAAACTTTTGATGACTGATGCTCGAGGCTTGAGCCAAGCAGCGTAACGGGGCGTTTTCCCGTCCGGCAGCCTTAAACTGGTTTTTATTGGCCAACACTCGTACTTCGTTTGTAATCACACTCAATCTAGCGCCTGGTTTGGTACTTACTTGCTTAGACTGCTGTCTGGCCGAGGCGGTACTGGGAGATGGCCAGTCGACCGTGCTCCCAATTCCCCCAGTAGAGTGTTTGTGCCTAGAGTGATCTAGAGCCATTCACGCTAAATAGCATTCAAACACGCTCTGTTAACTGAAAAGGGGCAATAGCCCCTATGAAAAACGCAGTACCTCGGCCAATGGGCGGCGTATGCGCTCACTGGCCGGTTGTTCTTTTGCATAGCCAACAGTAATCAACATCACGGGGATAAGATTATCCGCAAGGCCAAATGTTTCACTCACAGCGGAATCGTCAAAACCTGTCATAGGTCCGCTAGCTAAGCCTAAGCCCTGTGCGGCTATCATTAAGGTCATAGCCGCTAGAGAAGCGGAGCGGATCGCTTCATCGCGGCGCAACTGTTCACTGTTACCGTGAGATTGTGCCATGGCCTCGCACCAGCTCTCTACGAGTGCCGCGGGTAGCTTGCCACTGTCTACATTGGGGGCAAGTATCTCGGCAAGCCCAGTGTGGCTGTTTAAATCACCACAGACAATGAAAGTCACGGCCGCATCGCCAACTTGGGGTTGATCATAGGCCAAGCGTTGCAGTTTAGTTTTCGCCGGGGCGCTACTGACTGCAATAAAGTGCCAGTTCTGACGGTTGTATGCCGAGGGTGCAGTTGTCGATAACGCGATCAAGTGCTCTATCTCTTTGTGGCTCAATGTTTTTTGGCTGTCGTAGTGACGCTGTGAAGCACGTTGTTGTAAAAGTGTTGAGATGTCGTTCATTTGCTGATTCCTCTACGGGGTAATTTACTTGTCGTTGGCAGTGTGAGTCGTAATGTCTGTAAGGGGTTAGTGTTGCACTGAAGCGTAGCAATGCTGATCAGTACAATGGCTAGCCCCAACAGTGCTTGGGTATCGAGTGATTGCTCGAGCAGTATCCAGCCCAGTGCAACGGCACTGAGCGGGCTGAGCAGTGCTAGAGCGGAGATCGCCACAGGCGCAAGTTTAGCGATACCGCGAAACCAGAGGACGTAGGCAAGCAGTGCCCCACAGAGACTCAAATAGGCGTAGCTAAGCCCTTCGAGCATATCCAATTGAGTGATCGCAGGATCAATCCAGAGTGCCGCGGGGAGGAGCATTAGCCCGCCCAGTGTCAATTGCCATCCGGTAAAGGCGAGCAGAGGCAGTTGTTGTTGCCAGCGTTTGGCAAAGAAAACGCCACATGCCATGCTGATAGCACCGCCAAAGGCAGCCAAGACACCGAGCACATCCCAAGTATCGGTTGGTCCCAGTAGTAACAGCGCCATGCCTGTGACTGCCGTCAGTGCTGCTGTTAACTTGTGCAATGCCGGTCGTTGGCGCTGTAATCCCCAAATAAGCCCGAGCAGAATGAGCGGTTGGCAGGCGCCTAGCACAGCGGCTAAACCACCGGGTAGGCGATAAGCTGCGATGAAGAGCAAAGCTTGAAAGGCGGCGATATTGAGTAGGGATAAAAGGCACAGGCGCCACCACTGTCCGGGTGAGGGGAGTACTCTACTC
>JBMZCU010000228.1:0-5556 GCA_049613705.1 Pseudomonadales bacterium
TGTGCTGGCTCAGAAGCCGCTGCATGGCTGTAATCAGTACCCGGATATCCAAGGTTTTCAAGCCCTGATGGAAGCCCATTACTGGGATATGATTGAGCTGGGCAAAGTGATTTTACGCGGCCTGGCGATAGCGTTAGGCATAGAGCCACACTTTTTTGACAGTGAATTTAGCGAGCCTATCAGCGTGCTGCGCTTTATTCACTACCCGGCGATTGAGCTCAAGCAGGATGAATTGCAAATAGGTGCGGGAGCGCATACAGATTACGGCTGCATCACGATTCTCTACCAGGATGAAATCGGCGGATTACAGGTGCAAAACCGCAACGGCCAATGGCTGGATGCGACACCTATTCCCGGCAGTTTCGTGATTAATATCGGTGACATGATGGCGCGCTGGAGCAATGATAGATATACCTCGACACCCCACCGTGTGGTCAACCCCAGTGGTTTGGAGCGCTATTCGATGCCATTTTTTGTCGAGCCGAACTTCGACACTGATATCCGTGCACTAGAGGGTTGTTACAGCGAGCAAAACCCAGCTAAATATGAACCGATAAAAGCGGGTGATTACTTGCTGTCGCGCTTTGCCGCTACCTATAAATACCGTGAAGAGCTGTGAGCACTCTGGACATGCTCTCGACACAGGAGACAGCGATTGATCTGAGTTCTGTGTTGAGAGATGCTTATATGAGCTTTTTAACCGACGAACTTGGGGGGAAATAATGGAAACACTGATAAAGAAATTACCCAAGGCTGAGTTGCATTTACACTTGGAGGGCAGCCTAGAGCCAGAGCTGATGTTTGAGCTGGCTGAGCGAAATGCAGTAGCGCTGCCCTATGCCAGCGTCGAGGAAATTCGAGCAGCTTACGAGTTTGATAACTTGCAGAGCTTTCTCGATATTTACTACCAGGGGGCGGCCGTACTGTTGACCGAGCAGGATTTCTACGACCTGACGTGGGCCTATTTACTGCGTTGCGCCGAAGAGGGTGTGGTCCACACGGAGCCCTTTTTTGACCCGCAGACGCACACAGAGCGCGGTGTGGACTTTGCAGTTGTCATCCAAGGTATTAGCCGCGCACTGAGTGATGGATGGGAAAAGTTGGGGATTAGCAGCTACCTGATCATGTCTTTTCTGCGCCACCTCAGCGAGGAAGAGGCGTTTGACACACTGGAAGCGGCGGCGCCTTACAAGGATTTGATTCACGCTGTTGGGCTGGATAGCTCGGAGCTTGGGCATCCACCGCAGAAGTTCGAGCGGGTGTTTGCGGCCGCGCGCGCGCAGGGTTATCTCACGGTTGCCCACGCGGGTGAAGAGGGGCCAGCTGAATATATTTGGCAGGCCCTTGAGTTGCTGCAAGTTTCGCGTGTCGATCACGGTGTACGCGCGATAGAAGATCCCGCGCTGATAGAGCATTTGATTGAACATCAAATTCCGCTCACGGTTTGTCCGCTGTCCAACACCAAGTTACGGGTATTTGAGACAATGGCGCAACACAATATCCTCACACTGCTGGACCGCGGGGTGCTCGTGATGGTTAACTCCGATGATCCTGCTTATTTTGGCGGTTATGTTGCGGCAAACTATCGCGCTCTGGCTGAAGATTTGGGCATGACACGTTTTCAGCTCAAGAAGTTAGCAGCCAACAGCATCAGTGCAAGCTTTCTTGGCTCACAGCGCAAGCTAGATCACTTGCGACAGATAGAAATGCTCTAATTATTCACAGTGTTTTTTGACGATAAGTGCTGTGAATAGCTTGAGCTTGCAGTTGCTCACAGCGGTTCGCGTTGTGGTGGCTGTTGATAACCCGTATGGCGTTATATACCTTTAATGTGTAGGTACGCAGAATGTGACAGCCTTAGATTTGCACGCTGTTTGTTCAGTTTATAGTCACCTTGCGCTTCACCTCCTAAAGCGGGTTAGGTATATTGTGTCAAACTCAAACAGCAAGTGGATAGACTCATGTTTAAGCGATGGTTGTTTTGTCTCGCACTGCCTCTCGTCTCTTTTAGCGCTGCAGCGGATTCTGGCGCTCAGTTCTTTATTAAGCTCTACAGTAAGACGTGCGCGCAGTACGTCAATCAGCCGGATGCGCTGCGCGCTCAGCTCAGTAAGTCGGGCGCGCCTGTGCTGTCAGAAAAAAAAGCGGCCTTCTTTCTCGATAAAAAGCCGGGCACGGTCTGGGTGGTACCTAATGTACTGGGTGATTTTGTGATCGCTTTAGATGAGCGCCAGCACTGTACGGTATTTGCCCGCAAATTGGATAAAAAGCACGCAAGGTCGCTCTTTAAAGATTTAGTCAGCGAGGGGCCACTGCCGTTTAGTGTGGCGCAGTTAAAAGATGGCAAAGTGTCTAAGTTACGCAACGGCGTGGTCAAGAAGTTGGGCTATCGCTGGCGAAACTTAGAAACCGAGGAAACGGTTTATTTCACCTTGTTAACTGCTGAACAGACAACGGCGGAGATACAAGCACAGGCGAGCGTACGCCCAGTCCAAGAAGAGTAGCTTAGTGAGTGGCAAACTAGAAGCGGCCCCAGTGAAGTAAAAACGCTGACTGTTATCGCGTGAAGCGGTGGCTGGTCGGTCATGGATGGAGAGGATAGATGAAGTACCTGTGTAGCCTGATGCTCTTGCTGCTGTTATCGCCCGTGGCCAAGGGATGCTCTCTGATTGTGCGCGTGGCTGATGTACCTCCCTTTTACAGTCAAAATGCAAATGGCGAGTGGGAAGGGCTAGCGGTAGATCTCAGCCGGGCAATACTCAAAGAGGCTGGGTGTACTGCGCAGTACCGGGCCATTCCATGGCGGCGTGCTTTGCATCAGATGGAAATGGGCAGTGTAGCGGCGATGATGAATGTGTCAAAGACACCTGAGCGCGAGCGCACTATGTATTTCGTGGGGCCTGTACTCGAAGAGCGAATGGTATTGGTGCTCGCCGCTGATAACCCCATTGAAATCGGCAGCTACAGCGATTTTAAAGCTTTAGATAAGCCTGTGGGTTTATTGCGTGGTGGCTTTTACGGGGAGGCTTTTAAGGCGGCGGTTACCTTAGATACGGCGCTTTCCGACAAATTTTATCTCGCCAATACTACTGCGAACAACCAGCAGAACTTAGTCAATAAGCGCCTTTCTGGCTTTATCACACAGGAATTCAGTGCCTACTACAGGTTGAAGAAGATAGGTGAGGGCTTTCGGGTGCATCCTTGGGTATTCCACCGCAACGATGTTTATATGGGCTTGAGTAAAAAAGGTGTAACAGCTGAGCAGTACCAAGCCTTTCAAGCGGCCACTGAAAAATTGCGTGCCAATGGAGAGCTGGCGCGCCTGTTGAGTCAGTACAAGGGCGATTAGCATCAAACATCCGCTATGAATTCACTACTAACTCTCTGTCTACTGGCTCTGGGTGCTGGGCTTGCGATGCCCTTGGGGGCGCTGCTGGCCAGTGTAGAACACATTCAAAGTAAGCTGGTCGCTGCAGAAGTTCACGCTGCGATAATGGCTTTTGGCGCCGGGTCACTGCTATCAGCGGTGGCTTTGGTACTCGTGCCCGAGGGGATAGCTGAGCTCTCACCCGCGCTTTCAATCAGTGTCTTTATCGGCGGCGCACTGGCTTTTTTACTGCTTGATATTTTGCTCTATAAACTTGCCACCCCCGCCAGTCAACTCGCAGCTATGCTCGCCGATTTTATCCCGGAGTCTATTGCTCTGGGTGCTGCTTTTGCCTTGGGCAGTGAGAGTGTGCTGCTGTTAGTACTGTTAATTGCGCTGCAAAATGTCCCAGAGGGTTTTAACGCCTATCGTGAATTAAAGGAGCGGGGGCACTATCGAGGTAGAAACATCTTTGCACTTTTTTGTGCGATGGCCCTACTCGGCCCGCTGTGCGGTGTGCTCGGTTATCTTTGGTTGGCGGATGAGGTGAAGCTGGTCGCCGCTATTATGCTCTTTGCAGCGGGTGGGATTCTCTACTCTATCTTTCAGGATATCGCACCCAAAGTGGCGCTCGATAAGCACTGGGCGCCGCCTTTGGGGGCGATTGCAGGGTTTGCAGTGGGGCTGATGGGCTTGATGTCCCTCTAAGAGCGCACCGCACAGGTACGCTCTATTATCGGGGCTAGCGAATACGGTCCTCACTGTCCGGGTCGAAAAATACCGCTTTGCTCATGTCGAACATCAGTGCTAACGACTCGCCAATAACCACCGGGTACTCAGGTGTCACACGGGCGTTTATCTCCTGGTCGCCGAGCTGTGCCAGGACCATAGTATCTGGCCCCATCACTTCTTTTAGCTGAGCTGTGAGAGACAGCGTGGCGATATTTGCGCGCCCCTCTTTGTGTGCGAGAGGTTCGGTAATCATTTCCGGGCGGATGCCGAGAATGACCTGCTTACCTTGGTAATTACCCAGAGGGTTATCTGCTGGCAGCGGCAGTTGGTACTGGCCGATATGCAGTTGCTCTGCGGCGACAGTGGCCGGAATAAAGTTCATGGCAGGCGAGCCCATAAAACCCGCAACAAATAGGTTTTCCGGGGTGTCGTAGATCTGCTGCGGAGTGGCTAGCTGCAACAGCTCACCGTCGCGCATTACAGCGATACGATCGGCCAGGGTCATCGCCTCCACTTGGTCGTGAGTCACGTAGACGATCGTGGTACCCAGTCGCTGGTGTAGCTTTTTGATCTCCGCGCGCATTTCGACGCGCAATTTAGCATCTAGATTTGAGAGTGGCTCGTCGAAAAGGTAGATCTTAGGCTGGCGTGCCAGAGCACGTCCCATGGCGACACGCTGGCGCTGGCCGCCGGAGAGCTGCCCGGGTTTGCGGTCCAGTAGGTGCTCTATTTGCAGTAGTTTAGCGACCCGCTCTACTTCACGCTCGCGCTCGGTTTTAGGCACCTTGCGGATTTCTAAGCCGAACGAGATATTACCGCGCACCGTCATGTTGGGGTACAGGGCGTAGGATTGGAAGACCATGGCGATATCGCGGTCTTTAGGACTGGCGTGGGTGACATCCTCACCGCCGATAGAGATATGACCGGATGTGACGCTTTCAAGGCCTGCAATGCTGTTCATCATCGTCGACTTGCCACAGCCAGATGGGCCTATCAACACTAGGAATTCACCTTTATCGATGGCGATATCTATGCCTTTGAGTACTTCAGTGGGGCCGTAGCTCTTTCTGACGTTGTCTATTGTTAGTGCTGCCATTTTATAAACCTCTAGTCACGACGCGCTGACGCGTCGCTGGAATCTGTTACTTGGGTGCCTTGGCACCGCATCTTACTTGGGGTTAACCACCCTTTACGGCGCCGGCGGAGAGGCCGCGCACAAAATACTTTCCGGCGAATATATAGACCACCATGGTCGGCAGTGCAGCCATCAGGGCAGCGGCCATATCGACGTTGTATTCTTTAACGCCCGTGCTGGTGTTAACTAAGTTATTTAATGCCACGGTGATTGGTTGAGTCTCTGAGCCTGAATACACCACCCCGAACAGGAAATCGTTCCAGATTGCAGTGAACTGCCAGATCACCGTCACCATGATGATGGGTGTAGAGATCGGTAATAA
>JBMZCU010000229.1:0-5506 GCA_049613705.1 Pseudomonadales bacterium
AGCATCAACACTTGGGTAGGTCGCTCACGCATGATCTGCCGCACAGCATCTATGCCGTTAAGGCGGGGCATTTCGACGTCCATTGTAATAACGTCGGGTTTAAGTTCGGCGTTTTTACTGATCGCCTCGAGTCCGTCAACGGCGGTTCCCACTACCTCAATACGGGAATCTTGCGACAATATCCCCGAAATTCTCTGGCGAAAAAATGCGGAGTCATCGACAACTAATACTTTTACGGCCATTCAGCCACTCCCAAAACAAGTCGGCAACTTTCTGTTTGTGTTAGCTGCCGACTGAGGCAATTATGTTGAGGCGTGCTCTTTTAACAAATTAGGAATATCGATAATCAACGCAATCCTACCATCACCGGTGATGGTTGCTCCCGATAAGCCAGGCGTGCCATGCAAGATACTTCCCAGCGGCTTGATCACCACCTCTTCTTGGCCAACCAGCTGATCAACTACAAAGCCACAGCGCATCGTTCCTACTGTTACGATAACCACATGCCCTTGCTCTGGCAGATCCGCGTGATCCTGACCATCTACTAACCAACGCTTCATATGGAATAATGGCAGCGCTTGGTCACGCACTGTAATAACCTGCTGGCCGTCAACGATATTCGTTGTTGTCAGATCCAAGTTGAAGATCTCGTTAACATTAACCAGTGGCAGTGCAAAAGCTTGATCTTCCAGAATAACCATCAGAGTTGGCATAATAGCCAGCGTCAGCGGTACCTGTATCGCAATTCGCGTTCCCTGCCCCAACACAGAGTCAATCGCCAAGGTTCCGTTGAGCTGCGTGATCTTAGTTTTAACCACGTCCATGCCAACGCCTCGACCAGAGACATCAGATACTTCTGTTTTTGTTGAGAAGCCCGCTGCAAAGATAAGGTTGTAACACTCTTGTTCGGACAGGCGGTTTGCCGCCTCTTGGTCCAACATGCCGCGACTGACCGCAAGACCGCGAAGCTTTTCAGGGTCCATACCCGCGCCATCATCTTGGATAACCAAGAGAATGTGATCGCCTTCTTGTTCAGCAGAGAGCAAGACGTGCCCTTCACGGGCCTTACCTGCCGCCTCACGGGCATCGGGAGATTCAATACCGTGATCAACTGAGTTGCGCACTAAGTGAATCAGTGGATCAGCAAGTGCTTCAACCAAGTTTTTATCTAAGTCCGTCTCTTCACCGCGCAATTCCAGGCGGATCTCTTTTTTCAAACTACGTGACAAGTCGCGTATAAGACGCGGGAAGCGGCCAAAGACCTTTTTAACCGGCTGCATTCGGGTTTTCATGACCGACATTTGCAAATCGGCCGTCACCATATCCAAAGTGCCAAGGGCCTTAGACATTTCTTCGTCTTCACCACTTCCACCTAGACGAATCAAGCGATTTCGAACAAGCACCAGCTCACCAACCATATTCATGATCTTATCGAGCAAACGCGTATCTACGCGCACATTGCTTTCCGGTGTGGGGGCCTTGTTAGCGGTTGATGCAGCAGCAGCGGCGGCAGGCTTTGGTGCCACAGCCTTCTCAGCTGGCTTTTCTTCCGCTTTCGGGGCTTCTTCAACAACCTCGGGAGCAGCTACAGGTGCAGGAGCTGGCGCAGCAGCTGGCTGTGCTGTAAAGGCGCCCTGGCCTGTGGCCTGTAAATCGTCGAGCAAGTTTTCAAACTCATCCTCGAGGGAAACCGCGGGCGCTGCTTGCTTGCCCGGAGCGCCTGTTGCGCCGTGTAATTCATCCATCAGTGAGTCAAACTCTTCCTCAGTTATTAAGTCGCTCTTAGGCGCTGCAGATGCTGCTGGAGCCGCGCTGACGGAGTCTGATTCTTGGAGTAGTAGATCAAAATCATCCGCAGGTGCCATTGGCGATGTTGGCAGTGGCGCCGGAGCAGGTGCTGGCGCTACAGCTGCAGGCGCTGCGGCTGGTGCAGCTGCCGCGGGAGCTTCACCGCCCTCAGCGGGGACCTTCCCAGAGGCATACTCTTCCAGCTTGCGCAGCAACTCAGGCTCTGCAGGCTCAGGCGGCACACCGCCACGCACACTATCAAACATCTTGTTAACAGCATCGAGCGCTTGCAGTACAACATCCATCAATGGTGGAGAAACTTTAATCTCACCGGTGCGCAGTAAATCAAACAAATTCTCAGCGTTGTGACAGCAGTCAACCATAGGATCTAGCTGGAGGAAGCCCGCACCACCTTTAACGGTGTGGAAACCGCGGAAAATAGCATTCAGAAGATCGGCGTCCTCTGGATTTTGTTCCAGCTCTACCAACTGCTCCGACAGGAGCTCAAGGATTTCTCCAGCTTCGACTAAAAAGTCCTCGAGAATTTCCTGATCTACATCCAAACTCATACAATACTCCTAGATTAAAAACCTAAACTGGATAACAAGTCGTCTACATCGTCCTGCCCTGACACTACACTTGAGTCCTTGTCAGCGTTTATCTGCGGTCCCTCTGCCTTGACTTGTCCCGGCTCGCTCTTAACGCTCTGCGGGCTCTGATCCTTTTCTTCAGCTTTTATAGGTTTTGTGCCAACAAGATCAATATCAGTTAGATGTTCAATCTTGGCAGCCATTTCAATAAGGTTTACCAGCGCATCCTGCACCTGCGTCAGCAAGGTGATTACCCGGCGAATTAGCTGACCAGAAATATCCTGACTGCTCTGGGCAACCAGTATTTCAGTGAGTTCAGCTTTCAACTCCTTTATTGTGTCTTCCGATTCCTGCTTTACCTGGCACGTTCTGTCATAGACGCCGCGCAGGCCATCGAATTCGCCTTCGAGTTGCCCAACGAGAGAGAGCAAGTCTTTAAAACGTGTGCTCTGGCTGTCTAGCTTATCAGCCAATACCAGAGAGGCGTCGACGCGATCCATGGTCTCGTGAGAAGTTTTTTCCGTAATTTCAATAACGTAGTTCAATCGTTCAGAGGCATCAGTCATGCCGGAGATCGAAGTGCTATCAAGGCGACCATCAGTCTCCATATCATTGGAGAAGGAGTTAATCGCCTCGTGCAACCCACGCGTTAAGTGCCCGACTTCATTATAAAAAGCCTGGTGCTTAGCATGCTGTAAATCGTTGATTACATTCAGCGCAGCCCCTATATCGCCGTTTTCGAGCTCTTTAACTAGCTGCGCCGCCTGTCGTTGCAATAGCGACTCTAACCCTTCCGCAGAAGGAGAATTTTGGACCATTGACATCTGTCTTAAACTCCGTGTTCTCGATTTAACCTTCTAGTCGTTCGAAGATCTTTTCAAGTTTTTCCTTAAGCACTGTCGCCGTGAACGGCTTGACTACATAACCATTAACCCCAGCTTGGGCGGCGGCAATGATCTGCTCGCGCTTAGCTTCGGCTGTGACCATGAGAATTGGTATATGAGCAAGCTTTGGATCCTTGCGCACCTCACCAATTAGCTCAATACCTGTCATACCTGGCATGTTCCAATCAGTTACTAAGAAGTCGATTCCGCCTTGTTTCAGAATAGGCAGAGCAGTTTTACCATCGTCTGCTTCTGTAATATTCTGAAAGCCCAGATCACGAAGTAAGTTTTTGATAATTCTTCTCATGGTTGAAAAGTCATCTACCACGAGTATTTTTATGTCTTTTTTCAAGACAAGGTCCCCCACTTAAATAAACGCTGACGCCACCTTAAACTTAGACTATAAAATTCTAAAATGGCGAATTAAAAAGAGAATTTTTTCACCTTTGCAATATCCTAGAGTATCGCAATAAGCCATAGTCGTATTTTGACTCAATCCTGCCAGTCTCTCAAGCGACTACGCAATCTGTGAGCGGCTTGACTGTGTATTTGACTGACCCGCGACTCACTGACCTCTAGTATTTGCCCTATCTCCTTTAAGTTTAGCTCCTCGTCGTAATACAGCGCTAAAACCAACCTCTCCCTCTCGGGAAGTGTCTCTATAGCCGAAGCCAACGAGGCGACAAAGGCTCCTTTCTCAGTGTGTTTTTGCGGACCAACTTCAGTTTCATCAGCGAACTGCTCTGAAGGCCCCTCTCCGGCATCATTGCCCGCCAACTCCTCCACACTAAAGAGTCGGCTCTCTACATTGTCCTTTAGTAATTTATGATATTCAGCAACACTTATATCCATTTCGGCCGCAATCGCAGTATCTGAAGCATCTCTTCCAGTACGTCCTTCGACAGTTTGAATGGCTTCGGTGATACGACGACCGTTGCGGTGCACTGAACGCGGCGTCCAATCGCCACGACGCACCTCGTCGATGATGGCTCCGCGAATGCGGATACCGGCATAGGTTTCAAAGCTAGCCCCTTTGGAGGCGTCATATTTCTTAGCCGCTTCCAACAGACCAATCATGCCCGATTGGATGAGATCGTCGACGATGATATTTGCGGGCAGACGCGCTAAAAGGTGGTGCGCGATACGCTTAACTAGTGGTGCATATTTTTCAATTAGGTCGTTCCCAGACCTAGCGTCCATCGGGTTATACATGCAACCTCATTACTCATCACTCGCGCCTGAGCGCTATGTACTGTGAACCAACCGCTTGACAAAAAACTCCATGTGACCGCTGGGAGTCGTATTAACAGGCCAAGCATCAATCTTATGCGCTATTTGGCGGTATGCAAGTGTCACTTTACTGTTTGGAAACCCTTTAACAACAGGCACTTGTTTCTGCACAGAACGGCGAACCACCTCATCATAAGGGATTGAGCCAAGGTATTGAAGCGTTACATCGAGAAATCTATCGGTTACGGTCAACAATTTGCCATAAACATTGCGCCCCTCTTTCTCCGAACCGACCATATTGGCCAGCACACGAAAGCGCGTCATCTTGTAATCCCTGTTGAGCAACTTGATCAGCCCGTAGGCATCGGTAATAGATGTCGGCTCGTCACAGACGACAAGCACGACCTCTTGAGAGGCGCGTAAAAAACTTACCACAGCTTCAGATATACCCGCCGCTGTATCAATCATCAGCACATCGACATCATCAGCAATATCATTGAAGGCGTAAATCAGCTCAGCGTGTTCGTGAATGCTCAAAGATGTTAGTTCCATTGTGCCAGAGGTTGCCGGGACAATTTTCACATTCTCAGCGGCATCCAAAAGCACCTCTTGCAAACCACACTCACCTGAAAGCACATCGGCAATATTACGCTTAGGCTGCAAACCCAACATAATATCTACATTGGCCAGACCTATATCAGCATCCATCAGCACGACATTACGCCCCATCTCGCCCAAACAAATCGACAAGTTTACTGAGACGTTTGTTTTGCCAACCCCTCCTTTACCGCTGGTAACGGCAACCACTTTGACGGGATGAGTATCTCTGTGCATGTATTAAATCAACTCTAAAAAGGAGCAGCCTGAACCACTGATTATTATATTGATGCGTTGCGGCGTATTTTCTCTCGCTCACGCGTCTTTTGCGCGGCCAGCACAGCTCGACTCACTAAGTCATTCTTTTGTGCGACGTCTATATCATCAGGCACTTTTTGCCCACTAGTAACATAGGCC
>JBMZCU010000230.1:0-5500 GCA_049613705.1 Pseudomonadales bacterium
TTTTATTAGTAGTATCGACTTCACAACTCACCTCATTCTATTTGAGGCGTTAGTCTAGACGATTTGCCTCTAAAGAAAAGCGCTTTGAGCGGGTTGAAGACACATAGCTACAGCAGAGGTGTCTTCACGTTAAATCACTTCGCCCTCAAGCTAATAACTGGCAGATCCTTTTCATCGGTTAATAAGAGTGCATCTCCCTTCACAAGAAAGTGTTTCACTTGCGCCAAAGTGGTTAAAAAATGCTGTTCCTGCGCCATTGCGGCGCCCTGGCATGCTTTCTTTGTCATCGCTAGGGCCGACAGATTCAAGTGATCGCCACGCGGCCTGATGGAACCGTTGAAGTCATTGCAGCCCATGTTCCCGGACACGTGGTGATCGGTATTTATTTGTAGACTACCTGGATGTGAGGCAGCTACGCCGGCAATATCGACAAGCGCCCAGTTTCCCTGCAGTGCGAGCTGTTGCTTTTTTGCCAGTGTCATACAGCCACTCACAGCAAGTGAAAACAGTACAACTGCGGATACTGTAAACAGACGTGAAGAAGGTTTTACCATGCCTCGAAACTCCTTTGCGTAAATTTGAGGCCAGTATAGAGGGTTGCACGCACTGTGGATAGCGGCGGTGCAACCTCCCTGTCACACCTTGGCTTCTATGCGTGCAGCTGAGCTTTTACGCTGTCGATAGAGCGCTGCTCCATCTGCTGGTAGAGTGCGAACTCATCGGCAACACTGGCCTCTAAATCACGCTCAAAAGCCGCTTGATTAGGCTCTTGTACGAAATCCTTCTCACCTTGCTGTCCCAAATTAGACTGGAAGATACCAGCCGCGCTAACCGGGAGAAAGTCTTCATAAGTGATAGGATCGAAACGCACTGCACCCGCGGCAACCAGTGCTTCGATATTCCCTGTATCAATCCCTTGCGCCTTGCTGGCATCGGCAACAGAGTAGCTGAAATAACCCAATTGCTGCTCGCGAATAGCGGCGTACTCATCTGGGAATGCTGAGAAAACCTGCTGCATTTGCTCGAGGTACTGCGCCAAATTCGAACCATCGTTGAGCGGGCGTGTAATACCACGTGCCTCGTTCAACAGTTGATCGTAGAGTGCACGTCCCTTTGGTTTGAGTGCACAGCCACGCTGCTCTATTTCGCCGAAACGCGCCGCGTGAGCACCTTGAGTTTCGCTCTCATTTGCACTCGCAAATACCACTGGCTCTTTGATCGCCAAAAAAGCGGTCTGGCGCAGCAAAATTGGACAGTCGCGCTTTGGCGGCCCCTCGATCACAGCCTTTGGCACGCCACCTGTGGTGTGAATTTGCCCTTGAACCCAGTCGATGTCCAAGGTGCGCGGGGTCAAGTGATTAATATGCGGCCCCTTAAAGGAGACAACATCGGCGATCAACGGGTGCTCATTGAGTAACTCATTGTAAAGTTCACTGTCGATTGCCGCATGTTGATGCCAACGGAATACCTCTAGGATCGCCGCTACGAAGGCGTTGGCTTGCTCAGCGTCAAAACCACCTTGTTCTTCACCGAGCGCCACTAGCTCACGTACTTTATCGCCAAAGATATCACGCGCTTCAAGGACTGCACGGGCTTTCTCGCGCAGCTGCTCATCCTTAATGAGCTCCAATCGCAGCAGGGAGCAAAATACGCGAAAAGGATTGTTGCGAATCGATTCGGTATCCACCGGGCGAAAGGCGGTTGAGTGCACAGGTACACCTGCAACACTCAAGTCATAATAGCCTACAGGATACATCCCGAGCAGGGCAAAAATCCGACGCATCATAGTTAACTCACTGGCTTTGCCAATGCGGATCGCACCGTGACGCTGATCGGAGAGCGTTTCTAAATTCTCCACTTGAGACAAGTGATCTTTAAGCACATTATCCGCTTCGAGCTGGCGTGTATTTCCGCTGCTAACCAAGTCTATGAGCGCACCGTAGGCGGGAACTTCCTCGCGGTACATATGGGACATCGCGGCAGAAAAATCAGCGCGAATGGCGTCGGCATCGATAAAGCTGTATTGGTTCATGTCTATTCCGTCTTTGTTCGTTAGTTACACTTAGGAGTGTCAGAAAGCTTATTAAAGAAGCTACCATTAATTGCACTTTCTTATCCGTGATTAGAGAAGCCCTCTTTATGGCTATTAGTCCTTTAGTTATCCACAGTACCTAGAGGGCATGCTAAAAACATTTGGGGACTTATTCGTACTTTCCTCATAGTGCCATTGATGCATTTAAGTAATAATATAGAAGACAGAGCTCAATATATATTGAGAATAAACTATCAGTTGATGCGAAATTGCTATGAACTTGCACAAGCGCCTTATACCTAATATACACAGCGTACAAAGTTTTGTCTGCGCGGCAAAACACGCTAGCTTTACCCAGGCAGCGGTTGAGTTACACCTGACCCAGAGCGCCATTAGTCGCCAGATCAAAGAATTAGAGAATCAGTTGGGTGTCGCACTTTTCGAGCGTGTGCGCCAGCGTGTCGTACTGACCGACAGTGGCTCACGCTTTCTTGAAGACGCACAGCAGATACTCCACGCAACAGAGCAAGCCATGTTGCACACCATGTCCATTGCCGGTGCCAGTTCGACACTCAATATCGCTGCGCTGCCAACCTTTACTAGCCGCTGGCTTATTCCACGTCTGAGTGGCTATATCAAGGCTCACCCCAATACGGCGCTGAGCTTTAGCTCTAAGACAGAGCCCTTCGACTTCAGCGAAAAAAATGTCGATCTGGCCATTCACTTCGGTAAACCGACCTGGCCCCAGGCGCGCTGTTATTTAATCTGTAGAGAGCAGTTGGTACCGGTTGCCAGCCGGCAGTATATAGAGCAGCACGCGCTAGATGAACTCGCCGATATCCAGCGCACTACACTGCTCCAACTCACCACCCGGCTGGGCAGCTGGAAGCTCTGGTTTGACCGTCAGGGGCTAGACACCGCGACCAATACCCATCTGTGTTTTGACCAGTTCTCTATGATTATCGATGCCGTTGTCGCAGGATTGGGCGTCGCCCTGCTACCCAGTTATTTCATAGCCGACGAGCTCGCTAGAGGTGATTTAGTGCAGCTGGCCGAGGGCAGTGAAACCGATGACTGCTACT
This sequence comes from Pseudomonadales bacterium, assembly GCA_049613705.1. Classification (GTDB taxonomy): domain Bacteria; phylum Pseudomonadota; class Gammaproteobacteria; order Pseudomonadales; family Balneatricaceae; genus Rs1. Next base: position 3,115 of record JBMZCU010000230.1, read on the forward strand.
ACTTAGTCATCCCCGATGATCGCGCCGACAACCCGCAGGCTATCGCTTTTAAAAACTGGCTGTTGAGCTGTGCCAGCTAATAAGGTGAAAATAAGCCCAAAATAGCGCTAGGGATTTGTTTGGGGCCACTTTCACAGATGCAATATTGCTCGAGAATAAGAGTCACAAGCTGTATGCATTAGCACACAGCAGCAGAACGGTTTGAGGGCAGCGCTCTTTTACTGATAAGCCTTGGCTCTTAGTGTAATCAAGATACAGCGGCTTGATTAGAAAGCGGCTATAACTGACGCTTTTTTTCCAGCGACTTGAACTACACTGCCAATGATCAGCAGCCCTCCCCCCTCCAGAGAAGGCGAGGTACACTTTGCACCTTGCCGCATCAAGTGTGTTGCCAAACCGCGTACTCATTGCCATTGGGATCGGTGAAGTGAAAGCGGCGCCCACCTGGAAATTCGAAAGTCTCTTTGCTGATGCTACCGCCGTGTGCTAACACTCGTTGCTGACAAGCCTCCAGTTCATCACTGTAAAGCACAACTAACACACTACCGCGAGCCTGCTGACAGGATTGATCGACAAGATAGAAGCCTCCATCTAGCCCTGCATTATCAATACTGCAATACTCGGGACCGTAATCAGTAAAGCGCCAACCGAACACGGCACCGAAGAACAGCTTTGTTATCTGTAAGTCCGCTGATGGAAACTCAACATAATTAATTGCGGTGACTGGCATATCCTTCATTTCGTACTCCTTTCCTGTAACGGCTTTAGTAAACACACCATCGCTGACTAAGTTTACCTCAAAGTAAGCTGATCTTTCGATCTGTCTACTGCAACTTTACCAGCAGAAATCTCTAACTTTATAACATGTTCTTCACACGGCTTGGCATCTCTAAATACCTGACAAAGCTTTAGCAGTTTTAACAGGGTTTCGGAGATAAACGCACAAAATATAGCACCCCACACATTAATTACTGATTTTGATTAATCAAATCAATATAATTACGATTCTCAATTAGAATTTGAATGATCAACTATGAAGACACTACAGATAGCCTGCTTGGGGCTCGCCGCAGCGATGACTCAAACAATTACCAATGCCACAGTGGCTACCGATAACCGTGAAAGCCTAAGGCAGAAATACGCACAGCCTGTTGCAAGCTGGCCGCCCGCTACCCTAGAGCCAGATACACACTACCGGCCACTGGGAAAGCTACCTAAACCGCCAGCCAGTTCAAAAGCTCTTAAAACGCTTGGTAAAGCGCTGTTTTTCGACCCAAGACTTTCCAAGAGTGGCCAGATTGCCTGCGCCAGCTGCCATGACCCCGAGCTAGGCTGGGGAGACGGCCGCAGCACATCTTTCGGCCACGATCGCCAGCGCGGCACACGCAACGCCATGACTGTACTCAACAGCGTGTACTTCGAGCACAGCTTCTGGGACGGCCGCGCCTCAGGTATCGAGCAACAAGCGCTAATGCCCATCACTAACCCCATAGAGATGGCAGATAGTCTCGATGGTGTTATCGCCAAGCTAAAAACAATTGGCGGTTATCAGCCACTGTTTGTTGCTGCCTTCGACAGTGATACGATCGATGCAGGACGCTTGGCAAAAGCACTCGCGGCTTTCGAGTCGACAGTAGTCTCACGCCCCAGCCGTTTCGACAATTTTTTGAGTGGCAATTACCGCTCACTAAGTGACCGAGAAATTGAAGGACTACACTTATTTCGTACTAAAGCTGGCTGTATTAACTGCCACAGCGGCCCGCTACTCTCTGACGGCAAGTTCCACAATATCGGTTTGAGCTATACCGCAACGCCCTATCAAGATTTTGGCCGTTCAGAGATCACCGCCGACAGTGACGACAAAGGAAAATTTCGCACCCCCTCACTGCGCGACCTCGCCTTCACTGGCCCCTATATGCACAACGGACTCTTCCCTCACTTGCGCGGTGTGCTGAACCTGTACAACAGAGGTATAGCCTTTGGTAAAAAGCTCAAGCCGGGAGAGCCCGCCCAGTCCGAGCTAATAAAACCGCTGAAACTCAAGCGTAGTGAAATCCTCGCACTTGAAGCCTTTTTAGGTACGCTATCAAGTAGACCACAGCGCGTTTTACCTCCCGAGTTGCCGCAATAGCGGCAACCGGATATCACGAATGAAAAAAGGGGCTTAGAGCCCCTCACTTAAAAGACGTAGCCCACCTCGAGCCAAAGCTGACGCCCCATAGCGTACTCGGCACTACTCGTTCTGCTCGTGCCGACTTCCCTTCCCACATTGAAAACGTTGTTAATTTCAAACTTGGCGTAGACACTCTCTTTCTCACCAACGGGCTGATCGTAGCGCACAGTCCAGTTAGTGATGACTGAGGGGTCGTACTCAAAGAGTTCGTAG
>JBMZCU010000231.1:0-5490 GCA_049613705.1 Pseudomonadales bacterium
CGCTGCGCTGTGGTTGATTGGTCAAGTTAAACCTGCGGTTGCACTTTTAGAGGTGGGACTAGGTGGACGCTTAGATGCTGTCAATATTGTCGATGCCGATGTCGCTATTATCACGACACTGGGCATAGACCACGTCGACTGGTTAGGTGATGATATTGAACAGATAGGCCGTGAGAAGGCGGGTGTTGCCAGACCTGGGCGACCTTTGGTCTGTGGTGAATATGAACCGCCACAGAGCATTGCTCAGCTGTGTGCCGACGAGGGTATTTTGCTCTATCAAGCCAAGCGTGATTTTACGATTGAGCGAGATGCGCAAAGCTGGCAGTGGCGCGGTATCGGGATGCAAGGGCAAGCTGTGCATTACACGAGCCTGCCATTGCCGAGTCTACCGCTACAAAACGCAGGAACTGCGTTGCAGGCGCTTAGTTTATTGGGGCTACCATGCTCAGAAGAGGCTATTGGTAAAGGGTTGTGTCGTGCTCAAGTAGCCGGTCGCCAGCAGCGTTTTGAATACGCAGGTACCAGTGTATTACTCGATGTTGCACACAATCCGCAGTCGGCTGCGTATTTGGCGCGCTCGCTTGGTGAGCACAGTGTGCAGCGCGATGTGCAAATTGTGTTAGGTGTGTTGGCTGACAAAGACAGTGTGGCGCTCGTGGAGGCCTTGAAACCGCTGGTTGCGCATTGGCACTTAGTGACTTTAAACGTACCGCGGGGGCAGAGTGCAACTCAGCTCAAGCAAGCGCTGTTGGACAATCAAATCGACAGTGCAACTATTACTTGTCACGATAATATGGCAGATGCTCTTCAGGGCGCTGTTGAAGGTGGTGATGAGCAGGGGCGAGTGTTAGTTGCGGGGTCGTTTTTCACGATCAGCGATGCCCTTGCGGTTATTGAAGAGGCGGGCGCGGCATGAGTCTCGTGGTGAAGAAACAAATAGTAGGCGCGTTGGCACTGATTTTTATTGTCATTGTTTTCCTGCCTTTATTCTTCACCGGAGATGGCTACACAGAGCGTCATTTAGACAGCGTCATACCCGAACGACCCAAAACACAGACGTTTGAAAATATCTCTCCAGTGCTTAAACCCTTACAAGAGACGGTAGAGGTGGCGCCAGCCAGTGCGCCAACACAGGATACGCCACAGCTTGATACTGAGGGTGTACCAGTCGCTTGGACTCTGCAGCTAGCTAGTTTTCGCGATGAGTCTAATGCGCGTGCACTACGCAAGCAGTTACTTAAGGCTGGGCACAAAGTTTACACCCGTGCCAGTGGTGATATTGTCAAAGTTTACGTCGGGCCAGAACTGCAAAAGAAGCGCTTGGAAGTGCTTAAAGCGGGGCTTAAGAATGAGTTTGGGCTCGATGGTTTGCTAGTCAGGTTTACCACGCAGTAAGTGCAGATCCAGAAGCAGAGAAAGAGAACATGATGAATTGGGCCGACTGGCTAATCCTGGCGATTGTAGTGATATCAGCGCTGTTTAGTTTGCGCCGGGGCTTCGTTAAAGAGGCGCTGTCTCTAGTGACATGGGTCTCAGCCTTTATCATTGCCAGGCTCTTTAGTGAGGCACTGGCAATGGTGTTAGAGCGCTATATTGAAACACCGTCCATTCGCATCGCGAGCGCGTTTGCTATTTTGTTTATCGCTACGCTGATAGTCGGTGCTCTTGTTGCAAATTTATTTGAAATGCTGATTTCAGCGACCGGTTTAAGTGGAACGGACCGTGTCCTAGGTATGGGCTTTGGTATCGCGCGCGGCGCATTGGTCGTTGTGGTGTTGGTGGCCTTGGCGGCCCAAACACCTGCGGTAGAAGATTTGTGGTGGGAAGAGTCTCAGTTGATTCCGCACTTTGTGCTCATGGAAAACTGGACCCGTGACATCGCATCAGATATTGGTCAGGTGATATGGCAGGTCGGTAGTCCCGATAGCTAAGCGCTGGCTTTAACAACATTTATAATCACAATTTACTAGCCCCTCGAGGTATTTTACATGTGCGGAATAGTTGGCTTAGTCTCCAAGTCACTGGTTAATCAAACAATCTTTGATGCGTTGACAGTATTGCAACACCGCGGACAGGATGCTGCCGGAATGGTGACCTGCGAAGGTAATCAGTTCCACCTGAGAAAAGACAATGGATTGGTTAACGAAGTGTTTCGCACGAGACACATGAAAAAGCTCTTGGGCAATATTGGTATAGGCCATGTGCGCTACCCAACAGCGGGTAGTTCTAGCGCTGCTGAGGCGCAGCCGTTCTATGTTAACGCGCCCTATGGCATAGCACTGGCACACAATGGTAATTTGACCAACACAGATGTACTGACTGAGGAAATGCGCCGCAGCGATTTGCGACACATTAATACGACGTCTGACTCTGAAATACTGGTAAATATCTTGGCGCATGAGCTTCAAGTGCTCGGTAAATTAATCCCCACGCCGCAAGATATTTTTAGCGCTGTTGCTAAAGTTCACCAGCGTATCAGTGGTGGCTATGCGGTTGTGGCTGTTATTACAGGCTTTGGCGTACTGGCCTTTCGCGATCCCAATGGCGTTCGCCCGCTGGTATATGGTCTGCGTGACACTGAAGAAGGGCAGGAGGCCATGGTGGCCTCTGAGAGTGTTGCTTTAGATATTGCAGGGTTCAAGCGTGAGCGAGATGTGGCGCCGGGCGAGGCGATTTTCATTGACTTGGATGGCAATGTTCACGCCCAGCAGTGTGCTGAGAATGCACAGTTGACACCTTGCTTATTTGAGCAGGTGTACTTTGCGCGCCCAGATTCTGTGATCGATGGCGTCAATGTCCACTTGGCGCGTATGCGCATGGGGGTCAAGTTGGCTGAGCGAGTGAAAGCTGAGCGACCAGCGCATGATATCGATGTGATTATCCCTATTCCAGATACCAGCCGTACCTCTGCGCTTGAGATGGCCAAGCAGTTGAATGTGACGTTCCGCGAAGGCTTTATCAAAAACCGCTACATTGGCCGCACTTTTATTATGCCAGGGCAGACAGAGCGTAAGAAGTCTGTGCGCCGCAAGCTAAATCCAATTGAGTCTGAATTCAAGGACAAGGTTGTGATGCTTGTTGACGACTCTATTGTACGTGGCACAACGTCTAAGCAAATCGTACAGATGGTTCGCGATGTCGGTGCTAAGAAGGTTTATTTTGCCTCGGCGGCACCCCCAGTTAGGCATCCAAATGTCTACGGTATTGATATGCCATCGCCGACGGAGTTTATTGCCCATAATCGCACTGAAAATGAGATAGGTGAGGCGATAGGGGCTGATTGGATGCTCTATCAGCACTTGGACGATCTTAAGGCTGCAGTTGCTGGTGATCAGCATTTTGAGCGCTTTGAAACTTCAGTTTTCGATGGTCTCTATGTCACCGGTGATATTGATGAGGCTTATTTACAGCGTATTGATGCTAAGCGCAATGACGCTGCTAAAGGCCAAGTTGAAGAGGCGGAAGAGGCCGAAGAAGCAGACGCTTAAATCAGTTTCGAGGCCGTGAACGCCAGTGTTGATCACTGGCGTTTTTGTTTGAGCAGTTATAGAGAAAAAGTATGTCAAAGATAATGTTGGCGCCGATGGAAGGGGTGGTCGATGCCAATATGCGTCGTCTATTGACCTCGGTGGGGGGGATAGACGAGTGCGTCACCGAATTTGTGCGTATCACCAGTCAGCCTCTACCGCAGCGTGAGCTGTTGCGCATGGTGCCAGAACTGCGCTCAGCGGGGAAGACTGAGAGTGATGTGCCGGTTATTGTGCAGTTCTTAGGCAGCGATGCGTCAATGATTGCGCGCAGTAGTCTCAATGCAGTGGCCCTAGGGGCATTGGGAATAGATCTGAATTTCGGCTGTCCGTCAAAAACGGTCAACAAGCACCGCGGTGGTGCAGTGCTGCTCGATGAGCCCGAGACCATTCATCATATTGTGAGCGCTGTGCGCGAGGCTGTGCCTGCCCATATTCCGGTGTCGGCTAAGATGCGCTTGGGTAATAAAGATAAATCGCTCGCGCTGGATAATGCGCTGGCGATTGAGAGTGCCGGCGCCAGCTCGTTGGTGATACACGCGCGTACTAAAATTGAGGGCTATCGCCCGCCAGCCCACTGGCATTGGATTGCTCAAATTAAGCGCGCTGTAAATTTACCTTTGGTCGCTAATGGCGATATTTGGAATTGGGAAGACTATCAGCAGTGTCGTGAAGCTAGTGAGTGCGAGGATGTGATGATTGGTCGCGGCGTGTTGGCCAATCCTGCATTGGCGCTGCAAATCAAGCAGCAGTTAGCAGGCTCGCAGGCGCAAGAATACAGCTGGGCGCAGATCGTGGCGTTGATTATTCGCTATTATGGCATGGTGCAGCAGCAATTACCTGATCCCTTTGTGCCCGGGCGAATCAAACAGTGGCTAAATATGATGCGCAAGCACAACCCGTCGGCGCAATTGTTATTTGATGCCACCAAGCGGGTAACGGATTTAAAAGATTTAACCGCGTTATTAGAGCGCGAGCACCGGGAGGCGCTCAAGCGCTGAGCAGTGTTACGCAGTGTGTTTGCTGCAAATAGGTTCTAGATGGATAGTTTCCTGATGGATAGGCTCAATGTGCGATAACCAAATTTACAAGGTGAGAGGGGACACCCCTTTATTGCGCAGCATGTTGAGTAAGCTTATTAAAGGAAGGCCAATCAAACTGTTGTGATCATCACCTTCGAGTTTTTCAAAGAGGCTGATGCCCAGCCCTTCTACTTTGAAGCTGCCGGCGCAATTTAGTGGTTGTTCAAGGGCGACGTAGTTTGAAATTTCACGCTCACTCAGCGCGCGAAAGTGGACCTTAAATGTAATGTCTTCGCATTGGTAGCTGTTGTCGCGGCCATCGTATAGGCACAGTCCCGTATGAAAGGTGACGGTTTCGCCGGAGCAGCGGCTGAGTTGTTCGCAGGCGCGCAATGTTGTGTGCGGTTTGCTGAGGAATTGGCCCTTGAGCATCGCGCTTTGATCAGAGCCAATAATAAGGCTGTCTGGGTAGTGTTCTGCTACAGCGCGGCATTTTTCAAATGCTAAACGCTGTACCAGTTCTGAAACGGGTTCATCCGTGTGCGGTGTTTCATCAATCTCTGGCGAGTGGCATGTGTAACTCAGTTTTAGTGAGTCAAGTAACTGGCGTCGGTATGGCGAGCTTGAAGCTAAAATAAGTTTTTGCATTGGCTATTTTTACACGTTGAGTTTTATCTGATTAAAGCGCTGTTCGAGCGCGGTGAATCAGCGTAAACTATACGCGTTTTTTGTGGGGAAACCTATGATTTCCCTTTGACACAATGGCCGCTTGGCCCTAGAATTACGCGCTTATGTCGAATGAGAAGTTGCCCAAGTATGTCAATCCGCGAAAGTTGGCGGATAAAGATGTACAGCTAGAGGGCACCGTTAGCGTTGCAACGATGACGCAATTTGCTTCGATGCTGCTTTATGCAGATGTCGAGGTACAGACAAAATTGAAT
>JBMZCU010000232.1:0-5402 GCA_049613705.1 Pseudomonadales bacterium
GGTAACAGGTAACAGGTAACAGGTAACAGGTAACAGGTAACAGGTAACAGGTAACGCGTGGTTAGAGAGGTATAAAAAGGCGACACCGTGCGGGGCCGCCTTGCAGCGATCAGTTGCTTTACGCTTGATGAGTGCCGCGGATTGGGTAGTTGTTTTCTGGGTTTTTTAGCCAGGCGATTCCCGCGACAAGCTCGCTCAGCTCTGGGCGGATAAAAGGGTTGTTTGAAATGTTAACGATGTGTAACAGACCCTGTTCGTTGACCACAAAAACGCCTGGTTCTGCATACAAGTGGTCGTTTTCCTGTTCGCTGCGCGGGCTGGATACGTAGAGGCCGAGTTCGTGCATTTGCGCTTCGCTCAAGCCGTAGTGGATAGGGTAGTTAATATCGAGCTTTGGCATAAATTCGCGTAGCTGTTCTTCGCGATCTGCACACACAGCAGCGACATCGACCTGCAATTCGCGCAGCGCTTCACGATGTTGCTCCAATGCATTGAGGTACTTGACGCACAGCGGGCAGTGCTTACCACGGTAGACGACGATGAGTTTCCAGTTACAGCCTTCGGCTTTGCTGGTAATGTCCACACCCTGCTGTTCTAAGGTGTTAAGTGCGATCGTGGGAAAAACTGATCCCGGGGTGAGTTTTTGACTGTACATGCCGTTCTCCGTTAACTGTTGTTAGGCCAAATCATATATAAGTCGCCCATTAAATAACAGATCAAATGATCAGATATTTGCGGCCTTATTTACCTATTCGGTCTGTGTCGTTAGTACTAAATCGTTAGCCGCAGCGCTTTATGGCTCGTTTTGCGCAGTGCTTTTAAAGCGAGCGAACTCGCCGATATGGCTCGAGCCGGCTCGGTGTATACTCATACCTCAAGCAGCAGGTCTGAGTAAATCTTGTAAAAAATGTCACGCCCTTGGTCAATTAAGGTATCGGGAAAGTCGTAATCCGGATTGTGAATTTGCGGAGTGCGCTCGCCCGCACCAAAGGCGAACATCGCACCGCGCGAGGATTGGCTCAGCGCACCGAAATCCTCTGACCAGCGCAGTGGAGCGTCGAGCCACACAACGTCATTACCGCAGTGTTCGGCGGCACTGGCAACGCGCTCAGCACACTCTTGATCATTGACGCTGGCATTGAAAATATCATGCCAGCTGAAAGAGATTGATAGCTGATCACGCGCGGCGAGCTCCCGGGCCCGTGCGGTAACGGCCTCGACGAGTGCGTCCATCGCGGGGTTTGTTTCACAGCGCAGCGTTGCCAATAGCTTCCCCGCACCTGGAGAGGTGCCAAAGGCTTGCTCTCCCATCGAACAGTGAATCAACGTCAGCATAGTTAATTCATCAAAGGGGAGTTCGCGTGCCAGCGACGGCAGTTCCTGCATTAATTGTGCGATGCTATTGGCCGGGCTGATACCTGTTTCAGGGTGTGCAGCATGCGCTGTTCTGCCGTTGAATTCGATGGTCATACCGCGAGAAGCGCAGTTGAAACTACCAGCTCGAATCAGTACTTGACCGAGTGGGTGGCCGGGCAAATTGTGCAGTGCGAAACAGTAGTCGGGTTTGAACTCACTGTACTGTGGATCTTCGACCACCGCGATTGCGCCCTCGCCAGTTTCCTCAGCGGGTTGGAATAGTAAAGTCGCGCTGCCGCGTGCTGGGCGTGTCATAGCAATCTTTTCTGCCAGCGCCAAGATGATGGCCATATGGCCGTCGTGCCCGCATTTGTGTGAGATGCCGTCGTGGATTGAGCGGTGGCTAAAATCATTAACCTCGTGAATAGGTAGGGCGTCCAGTTCTGCGCGAAACAGCACATTGGGCCCCGCTAGGCCTGAGTCAAAGCACAGCGCAATGCCTTGGCCGCCCAATCCAGTGTACATCCTGTCAGGCTTGAGGGGGGCAAATTGCTCGAGCAGGAATTTGGCGGTTTGCGCCTCCTCGCCAGAGAGCTCAGGGTGCTGGTGGATGTGTTTTCTAACGCGGCTCCAATCACTCATAGGTGTGTTCTCTTTAATGTGTCTGTAAAGGTGTCCACAGTTAAATCCAGATTGTATTTTGGTTCAATCGCCTTGGCGAATATTTGAAACTTCAGCTAACTATCCTAAAACACTGCGCTCAAGCGCGTGAGCCACTTAGATCTTTTACGCTAGGTTGCGTGTCGAGTGCGGTATTGACTGGGGCTAACACCGTAGTGCTGGCGAAAGCTGCGGCTGAAGTGGCTGCAGTTGTTGTAGCCGCTAGCGTAACAGGCTGCGGTCACACTGTTACCTTGTGTCAGTAATTGTGCTGCGTGTTTGAGGCGCAGCTGATAGAGGAACTCCTGTGGGGTGCAGCTCAGCGCGCTGCGAAAGTGGCAGAAAAATTTGGTGCGGCTCATACAGGCAATTTTAGCCAGCTGTTCGACATTTAGAGGCTGATCGAGGTGTTTACTGATGTAGTGCACAGCCGCGTTGATGCCGTTGTGTTCGGGCTCAGCCTCACTGTGGCCGATGAGGAACTCACGGGTTTGCTGACGCAGCAGTCGCACGATGAGCTCACTCACCGCTAGCTCAATCATATAGCTGCGATCTTGATGGTTCTCCGTGTAGATTTGGACGATGCGCTCGAGCAGCCCTTGAATCTGCTGACTGTGGCTGGTGTGAATAAGCGTGCGCGGTTCTGGTTCGGGGTAGTTTTGTTCGAGTAGCGCGCGCGATTCCAGTTCGGCGGCGATACGCTGTACTTTATCGGGGCAAATCTCAATGGCTAGGCATGTGGTCGGCGCTCGCGGGCTAGCACCGGGGAAATCGATACTTACCGGACTGTTGGGCGCCATTACAAAAGATTCGTGTGGATAGAAGTTACAGCTGAAGCGCCCGTGCTCGCCGTGCATCACTTTCTGCCCGCTGACCATGCCGCAAAAGAGCAGTTGATCGGATGCTAAGTCGACATCTGTCGCCGGGGCAAACGTATCGTAAATGCTTAGCTCAGAATCCTGGGCAGCAAAAGAGATTTTGTTTTCTACCAGTACCTTCGGCGCCTTGCGCTGCGCTCTTAAGATCTCCCTGATCATATAAGCCTCTTATTATTGTCACTTGGCTTGGCGATATTGACCGCTGTAGAAAGCTGTCTGTCGCCCTCCATCACGCCGTTGATAAATGAACTGTGGTGCAAATGCTCTGAATTGTCAGCACAGTGTGTGAGTGGCGATTGATCGATATTACAACAGCTAACAAAAATAACTAGAGGGAAAATGTATGATCTACGCAATGCCAGGTACGCAAGGTTCTGTCGTCAGTTTTAAGCAGCGCTATCAAAACTTTATTGGCGGGCGCTGGGTTGAACCGGTCAACGGTCAGTACTTTGACAATATCAGCCCGGTTAACGGCGAAGTGTTCTGTCAGATACCGCGCTCAGATCAGAGCGATATCGATCTTGCGCTCGATGCGGCACACACAGCCAAGGATAGCTGGGGAGAAACAAGTGTTGCAGAGCGCTCCAATACCTTGCTTAAAATTGCCGACGTTATAGAACACAACTTGGAGATGCTGGCCATTGCTGAGACGTGGGATAACGGCAAGGCAGTGCGCGAAACCTTAGCGGCAGATATTCCGCTGGCCGTCGATCACTTTCGCTATTTTGCCGGTTGTCTGCGCGCCCAGGAGGGAAGTATTGGCGAGATTGATGCAAATACAGTGTCCTATCAGTTCCATGAGCCGTTGGGCGTGGTCGGGCAAATTATTCCCTGGAACTTTCCCATTTTGATGGCTGCTTGGAAGCTTGCACCTGCGCTAGCAGCGGGCAATTGTGTTGTACTCAAGCCAGCTGAGCAGACTCCAGTTTCAATCTTGCTGCTGGCTGAGCTGATTGAGAACTTACTGCCCGCCGGCGTACTGAATATTGTCAACGGATACGGGGGGGAAGCAGGACAGGCCCTGGCGACTAGTAAGCGTATTGCCAAGATCGCCTTCACGGGCTCCACACCGGTGGGTTCGCACATCATGAAATGTGCTGCAGAAAACATTATTCCGTCCACGGTGGAACTAGGGGGCAAGTCGGCCAATATCTTTTTTGCCGATGTAATGGACCGCGACGATGCCTTTTTGGACAAGTGCATCGAGGGCGTTGTGCTGGCCTATTTCAATCAGGGAGAGGTCTGTACCTGTCCATCGCGGCTGTTTGTGCACGAGAGCATAGCCGACAAGTTTATTGAGCGTGTCATCGCACGCACTGCGCAAATAAAGCGGGGCAATCCGTTGGATACCGAAACGATGGTCGGTGCTCAAGCCTCTCAGGAGCAGTTTGAGAAAATCCTCGGCTACTTAGATATCGGTCGCGAAGAGGGCGCAGAGGTGTTGCTCGGTGGTGATGTAGAAGCGCTGGATAGTGAGTACGCCAACGGATACTACATCCAGCCAACACTGGTCAAAGGGCATAATAAGATGCGGGTTTTCCAGGAAGAGATCTTTGGGCCTGTGGTGTCACTGTGTACGTTTAGTGATACTCAAGAGGCAATTGCGATGGCCAATGATTCAGAGTTTGGCCTGGGAGCTGGGGTGTGGTCTCGCGATACTAATACCGCCTATAAAGTAGGGCGCAAGCTAGAGGCTGGTAGGGTGTGGACTAACTGTTATCACCTCTATCCAGCACATGCTGCATTTGGCGGCTACAAAAAATCAGGTGTGGGGCGAGAAACCCATAAAATGGCATTGGCGCACTATCAGCAAACCAAGAATCTACTGGTCAGCTACGACGAAAACCCACTGGGCTTTTTCTAGTCATACAGCCGCCGGGGCAAACCTGGCGGCCTTGCTGTTTAAAAAAATGCGTAGTCCATGTGATCCTCAGGGGCCTGAAGGTAATAGCCCTGGATCATACAGATACCGGATTTCCAAAGTAGGCTCATGACTCTGGGAGTTTCAACCTGAGGTGCGATAGTGATTTTACCGCGCCCTTCTAATTGCTTGAGCATGGCACTGAAATTTGAATCGAGTAAAGAGTCACCGAATAGCTCTTGGGTAAAACTTGCGTCGAATTTTATGTAGTCTGGGTCTAGCAGCTTCAAAATGTGTTCGCTGTCGCTGGAACTGCCGTAGTGTTTAAGGCATGTCAGACAGTGTAGCTGGCGAAGGCCATCGACAAAGTACTTGGCCGCCGCTAGGTTTCCGCTGCATTCATTCTCACTGATTTGAAAGACGATGTGATCGGCTTCCACCCGACTATCGCGCAGCAGCTGTGCCAGCCAGGTGAGCAGTTCTTTGTTGCGCCACACGGAGTCGGTAACACTGATAAACAGGCGCGGACGCTTGTTATTCTGCAGTTCAAGGCAGAAGCGTCGGATGCTGTTCTCGATGACCCAGCGGTCCATGCGTTCATTTAGGTCGGCGCTGTCGACGCTGGAGAGAAACTGTGCCGGCGCCAG
>JBMZCU010000233.1:0-5394 GCA_049613705.1 Pseudomonadales bacterium
AGCGCCGACATCCCAGCTCGGCGCTGAAATCTCGTAGCGAAAATCCGGATCTGTCTGGGCGATGGCGTCCAGCTTGCGCCGGTATTCGGCCAGAATGTCCGCTTTGGACTCATTGGGCAGAATGCGTCTGTCGACCTCCAACTCACAGAAATCCGGCACGGTAGAGACGATATCGCCACCGCGAATAACCCCTGGGCTGAAACTGCCGTGGCCGCAGAGTGTGTGGCGACAGCCCTGGCTGAGTTGTTGGTTGTAGTCGGCGAACGCTTCGATAACCTTGCCCATTTTCTCAATGGCGTTAACCCCTTCACTGGGCACACTGGAGTGCACCGCGGTGCCGAAGGTGCGAATAAACAGGCTGAACTGGCCTTTGTGTGCGGGGCACACTTGCAAGCTGCTCGGCTCGCCGATGATGCAGTAGTCTGCAAAGGGGCCGCGGGCACCGAAATCTTTCGAGCCGAGCATGCGGTACTCCTCGTCGGCGACACCTGTGATCAGCAATTCGCCGTGCAGTTGATCGCGCACGCCGGCCAGCAGCCGCGCCACTTCGAGATAGGCGGCCAGCGCCGCTTTCATATCGCAGCTGCCGCGCCCGTACAGGCGATCGTCGCGCTCGCAGGCATCAAAGGGTGCACTGTAACCCTCGACGCCGACCGTGTCCAAGTGGCCGGAGAGCATCAGCGTTTTGCCGGGGGCGCCGCCTTTTAGGCTGCCCCAGACATTGGGGCGCCCGGGCGCGGCTTCGCGCACAGTGGCGGTGACCCCTAACAATTCGAGCTGATCGCGATAGTAGTGGGCTATTTCCTGCTCGCGCTGCCCGGGGGCAGGCTCAGCGTCGAAGGGATTGACACTTGGGATCTCGATCAGCGCGCGGGTCCAGTCGATCAGGCGCTGCCGGCTAAGTTGCGCCACCAGGGATTGGTACAGCGCATCGATATCCGTGTTTTGCATGTGTTTTACTACTCCAGTTGAGCGGGCTCAACGCCCGAGTGGGGCACTGCCACAGCGCGGGTCCAAACGCCCGCCGTCACTAAAAGCTACTGCCAGGGCTATTTCGCCGGCGCGCGGCGCTTGAGGCAGGGTGATGGTGATACAGTCAAAGTGATCAAACGACCAGGGGCTGTCTTTGTGACCTAGCGGAATATCCAAGCTGGCACCGGGGGCTGCGAGTTTGGCACTGGAGGGGATCAGTGCCTCACCGCCGCCGATATGGCGGCGCATCACGGCGCCCAGCGTTGGGTGTAGCAAGGCGTGGGCGTGCTCTATCTCACCGTCCAGGCCTACAATCGCCGATTTTCCGTAACTGGTCACTGGGCGCTCGAACTGTGCCAGTGCCCGCGTGCACAGTACCTCACCGAGCTCGCGCGCGTGCTCAAACAATGCTGACAGGTCGCTGTGATAATCCCCGGCCAGCGGGTTGTCGATCACCCCGACGGCGACGACGCGATTGAGCGGTGTCAGCGTTGCATGCTGGGGTGAAAACAGGGTGTCGTGAAAGAGGTTGATACTGTGTAACTTCATGGCTGTGCCTCACAGATAAAAAGGTGCACCCAGCGCAGGCATTAGTACCTGGTAGGTGCACGTGTTTCAGGTTGTGTCTAGGAGCCGCCTCGAACAGACGGCTAGTAAATACCGTAGACCTTGCCGTCGGAGTTTTTCTCCGCACGGCCTGCGCGCGCGGCGCACAGGACTTCACGCAGGTCTTTGCCAAACTCAGCAGCTACTGCACCGTGATGGTGGCTGAGCATCAGCAAGATAGCATCGGGTTTGGTGCCTAGGTTAACGCCCCAGCCGCGGCCCATCAAACCATCTAGCAGGACTTGCACATCGACATCCTCCACGGTGAAGGCAAAGTGCGGTCCCTCTGCGCGACCGAGTAGGTGCGCACCCTCTGTGGCCTCTATTTCGGCGAAGTATTTGCGCTTAGCGTCGATCAGCTGCGCGGTGATGTCGAGATAACCCTGATAACCTAGGTACTGCATCACGGCCCACGCCGAGGCGATGGGGCCTGAATTGCGCGAACCTGCAACGTTTTTACTGTAGTAGTCCCCTGCAGGCCAAGCGTTGGCGCTAAAGCCCTGGTACTGCTCGAGCTCGGCATCGCGCAACAGTATCACGGAGCAGCCACGGTAGGCGTAGCCGTACTTGTGGTAGTCGCAGGAAATCGAGGTTACACCTGGCACGCTGAAATCAAAATCGGGGATGTCTTCACCGAGCGCTTTGGCAAAGGGCAATACAAAGCCACCGATGCAGGCATCGACGTGGAACCAGATGTTGTGCTCGGCGGCAATAGCGGCGAGCTCTGGAATAGGGTCGACTAGGCCATAGGGGAATGGCGGGGTCGAGCCGACCATCATAATGGTGTTTTCGCTGATCGCCGCGCGCATGCCGGCGACGTCGGCGCGGTGGCCTGGGCTCGTGTGCATCTGTATCAGTTTGATACCCAGTAGGTGACAGGCTTTGTTGAACACGGCATAGGCCGACTGCGGCACGATGACTTCGGGGGTACCTAGGTTCGGGTTGAGTGCGCGGGCGCGATCGCGGGCACTCTTGAGTGCCAAGGTGATACTCTCCGAGCCGCCGGTGGTGATAGTGCCCGTCGCGCCTTTTGGTGCGTTGAACAAGCTCAGGGTCATCTTGAGCACGTCGTGCTCGTACTGGGCGACACTGGGGTGCAACCCGCGCTGATGGACAACGTTGTCACCGATGTGCTGGCAGAAAGCATCGCGGGCAATCTCGGCCACATCTTCGCCGCCGTAATAGGAGGCGGTGAGGTTTTTCAGATCGTACCAGGGAATGTCTTTGCTGCGCGCCACCTGCATATCAGCGAGTACAGTTTCACGGCTCTTGCGCTTGGCAGACCAAGTGTATTTTGCGGTCATTATTCTATCCTTTGCTATAGGTTACGAGTCGCTCTAGTGTTGATGCTTTACGCACTGCGCTCAAACGGATAGATTTTTGCGTGAGGCTAAATAATATTAGGTCAAAGAGGAAAGAGGGTTAGCTGTTTTGAGGTTTGTCCAGCGCATCGGCTATCTGAATGCAGACCCTGAACGACTGCTCGCGTTGCTCTAGCTCGAGCTGCCAGTTGAGCTGCTGGCACAACTGCTTGACGATATCCAAACCGAAGCCGAAATGCTCGGCGCGGGCCACTTTTAAGCTGTCGATATCGTTGATCAGCTCAATGCGATCGGCGCTGACGCTGACCTGTAAACTTGTCGCACAGTACTCGAAGCTGTTGCGCAGCAGCGTGCTGAAGAGGATCTGCGCTGTCTGTGGGTAGGTTTCGCAGTATGCTTGGGATTCTAGCGCTGCCTGCACCACAACACTTTGGTAGTTTTCCACGCTTTGGTATTTATCCAGCAGCTGTTGCAGGAGCTGGGTCATATCGACCCAGCCCTTAGGTTGGTTGTCGAGTGAGCGCCTGGAGAGGTGGAGGAAGCTCTGGATCACTTGTTCCATTTGCTCGCAGGCCACGTCGATGCGCTCGATTGCCCGCTGTTTCTTTTGCTCGACCTGAGCGCTGGGTTCCGCCTGCTCACAGTTGCGCCACAGACTCAACGAGGATTTGACGATAGAGACCGGGGTGCGCAGCTCGTGGCTGGCGTAGCTGGAGAAGCGTTTCTCACGCGCGAAGGTGGCACGCATCTGGTCGATGGTTTCAGCGTAGACCCGGCTGATTTCACCGAATTCATCGCTGCGTGTTGTGGCGCGACTGGGCGCGGACTCTAAATCTGTGTTGCGAATTTGGCGCTGCAGCGCCTGTACTGGCCGCGCTAACTGACGCGAGAGCAGCAGCCCGATGGAAATGCCGAGCACTGAGATAAAGGCGATGGTCAAGGCGATCGCGCTGAGGATTTGGGTTCTGTTTTGATTGATGGCATGGGATTTTGCGGTGTGGTGTATCAAGTAGTACACCTGTGCGCTTTTGTCGGGCAGCTGGCCTTTGACGACGTGCACAGAGCGAATGCCAATTTCGTTATAGCCCATAGGCAACTCGGTTAAGTGGCTTTCGATAGGGTCTCTTCCCTCGAGGAGAATGTTCATCTCGAAGGCTTGCTCGCGATTTAAATAATCGCCAGTGCGGGCGTAGTAATCGAGGAAATGCTGTTCAAACTTTAAGATCAGCGCTTCGCGCAAACTGTCGTCTGCATCGTGGATACTGACAAAGAGTGTGTAGCCAAAGAGCAAGCTAAGTGTGACGCTGAAAATACCAAAACTGAGCGCGATACGGTGTTGGTAGTAGTTAAACCAGCGCACTCAGCTCGCCTCCAGCGGTGTGATGCGGTAGCCGCGCCCGTGGATGGTTTCTATCCCCGGTGTGCCGAGTACCCCTTTGATGCGCTGACGCAATTGGTAGATATGCGTTTTTAAACTATCGCTTTGCGGTGGGTTGTCGGCCCACAAATGTGCCTCTAGCTTACCGCGACTGACCACGGCCGGGGCCTGCTGTAGCAGCATGCGCATAATTTGATACTGCACATTATTGATGCTGACACTCTGGCCATCGACCCTGAGTTCCGCCCGAGCGTTATTCAAACTGAAACAGGCGTAGCTAAGATCACCTAGGTCGAGGCGCTTACCGCGCAGCGCCAGTGCCTCGACGCGACATATGAGTTCTTCCATGGCGAAGGGCTTGGTGAGGTAGTCATCACCCCCGGCACTGAAGCCTTGAACCTTTTCCTGCAACTCGACCTTAGCGGTGAGAAAGAGTACAGGCACTTGGCTGTTGAGCTCTTCACGCAGGATGCGACAGGCGTCAAAGCCATCCATACCCGGCATCATCACATCCAGTACGATGACATCGAAGGATTGAGTTTGTACTAGCCCTAAACACTGCTTGGCACAGGCGGCGTAGTCGACACAGTGCCCGGCCAGCTCTAGGCAGTCGATAATATTTCCCGCCAAGGTGCGGTTGTCGTCCACGACCAGTATATTCAATGTGCTATCTCCCGCAGTGCCTGTGTTAGGGCTAGGTGCGCTCGCTTAGCGCGGTGCTTTGCCAAGCATACGGCGCAAGGTTTCATCGCGATCTACCAAGTGGTGTTTTAGCGCACCGACTATGTGTAATCCTATCGCAATCGGGAGCACATCTGCACCTAACTCGTGTATGGATTCGCCTATCTCGGTGAGAAGCGCGCTGAGTACAATGACCTCTTCCGGGTTAGTTGGATCGATGTTTTCCGGCACGAACTCTATACCGAATACCCCAAGACCGTGGCCGCCAGCGACAGCCATCACAATGCCCGATAGCGGCATCGCCACCGTGGCAACGATGAGTACCCAGTGCACGATTTTACCGCTCAGATGTTCCATTTTAGTGTAGTTGCCCGCCGCTTTTGGCCAGCCGTTGACGATACGCCAAACAACCCTTGGCAGCACAAACAGCACAAT
>JBMZCU010000234.1:0-5392 GCA_049613705.1 Pseudomonadales bacterium
TACCTTACCAAAGACATGCGCGCATGGGTTGATAAAAGCGAGAGTTTGAACAGTGATTTAATCGGACGTGTGATCGCTCTAGGTAAATCTAAACACTTTGTGCGTAGCACTTTGGTCAATAAGTATCAGGGGGCTTCGAGTAAGCCAACGACCTCTAGTTCTCACGTATTCAAATTGAGTGACGACAAGCCTTCGGAAGTGGCTAAGCAGCGCGGTGTACACGCCAGACCGCAGTTGCCTAGACGCTGTAAGATAGTGGTAGTTGGGTCTTCAACAGGTGGTCCTGCAGCCCTGCAGGAAATATTGACCAAACTGCCTGCCAATTTTCCTTACCCTATCCTGTTAGTGCAACATATGCCGAATACGTTCACGTCTGTTTTTGCTGAGCGCCTAAACCAGCAGTGCGCTATTGAAGTTAAGCAAGCGGAGAACGGCGACAAACTGCGCCCTGGACGTGCCTTACTAGCGCCGGGCGGCAAGCAAATGATACTCGATGGTCACGACAAAGTGAGTGTGTTGGATGGCGATCAACGACTGACCTATAAACCGAGTGTTGATGTGACTTATGCCAGCGTGGCTAAACAGTTCAAAGGCGAATCGCTCGCAGTCATACTTACAGGGATGGGGGCTGATGGCAGAGATGGCGCCAAACTTTTGAAGGCTGCAGGGGCTACAGTTTGGGCACAGAGCGAGGCGACTTGTACCATCTATGGTATGCCTCAGGCCGTTGTCAAAGCGGATGCCGCGGACTGTATTATAGATTTAAAAGATTTCGCCAAACATTTGACGGGCAACTAGTGCGACTGGTTCAATGTTGCTAGATGATTTATCTGTGCGATTAAAATTGATTAAAGGGTAGAGTACATATGCAGGTATGGTCGATATCAAACCAGAAAGGCGGTGTTGGAAAGACGACAACTGTGGTCTCTCTAGCCGGTCTACTGGCGGACTCAGGCTACGATGTATTGCTAGTTGACCTCGACCCACACGGGTCGCTGACGAGCTATTTTAAATACGATCCTGATGAGATCGAACGCAGTGTTTACGATTTATTTATTGAAGATACTGTCGTCACTGCTCCTTTAGTCGATGAATTGATCGTTAAAACCAGTGATGAAGCTGTCAGTTTATTGCCGGCCTCCACGGCGTTGGCTACGCTTGAGCGTCGTGCGATTGGGCAGTCTGGTATGGGGTTGCAAATAGCTAAAGCATTGACGCATGTTAAAGATAAATACGATTTTGTATTGATTGATAGTCCACCAGTTTTGGGTGTGCTTATGGTCAATGCGCTTGCAGCCAGTAATAAGTTGCTGATTCCGTCACAGACTGAATTTCTTGCACTTAAAGGGCTTGAGCGGATGGTGCGCACTATTACTATGGTTAACAAAGCGCGCAAAAATAAACTTCCCTACACGATAATCCCCACGTTTTACGACCGTAGAACTCAGGCATCGGTTAAATGCCTGCGGGAATTGCATCAATTATATGGTGATGATTTGGCAAATGTTGTCGTCCCAGTGGATACCAAATTTAGAAACGCGAGTATGCGTGGTATCTTTCCTTCTCGTTTCGATCCCAGCAGTAGAGGTGTACACGCTTATGCCAAACTGTTGAAATCGCTGATTGATCAGGGGGCTTCTTAATGTCTGAGGAAAGTAGCGGCCGCAATCAACAGGTTGTACAAGAGTATTTAGAGTCGCTTTTGGAGGATTTGGCATTCGCTGAAGGGCTGGAAGCTGATTTGAGCGTCGATGATGACGCAGTCCCAACAGCGGATGAGAGTATTGCTGTCGACCCATTAGATATCGAGTTAGTTGAAGACGAAGCGCCTGTTGAAGTCAGTGAAGAAGCACTTGCAGCTATCGCCGTAGAATCTGATGAAGTTGAGCTTGATCAAATTGAATTAGTTGAAGATCCCGATCCTGTTTCTCAAGCATCAGAGGACGTTGAGGTAGCGCTTGAGAGTATGCCTGAAGAGATCGCTGAGCCCGATGCTGTTACAGTGCAGGATGAGGATGAAATACAGCGCGAAGACGTTGCAGAAACAGCGCCAACAGAGCTTGAGGCGAGTGCTGATCTTGAATTCAGTGAGGATGAAGATAGAGTTCAGCCGTTAGAAATGGAGGAAGGCGCGGCTGCGTTCGCCGATATGAATCAACCAGAACCGGCTGAGATAGCCACAACTAACGCTGCTGAAGCTATAGAGGCCGATGAAGTTGACGTAGCTGAAGAAGTTCAGGAGAGCGTTGATGAAGATTCAATCAACTGTGTGATTGTTCTGATGTACGGTTTGAAGCTGGCGATCCCGTTTGAAGATATAGAGGGGATGATCAAGCTTGGAAATGTCACATTAGAGCTGAACAACAATAAGAATTGGATTTTGGGTGACTTTACTTCAGCGACGATGCGTACCCATGTAGTTGATACAGCGCAAACCCTCTTTGGTGATAACTACGACCCTATCAAATCTAATTATCACGAGATGCTAGTGCTCAATGGTAAGCACTGGTCTATCGTGTTTGATAAGATCATTAAAGCGAAAAGTATTCCGCTCAGTGGTGTGACAGAGAATCCGTCACCTCAATTTAGACCCTGGCTCACAGGCACATATATGGAAGAAAAGTGTGCCTTGATTAATGTCCCTGCGATGATTCGCATGTTTGAAGACGAGTTCAATAGCAGTATGCAGGACTAAAAATTACACGCCTGAGCACCTTGTGAATAGCTAAGAGTTATCGGGCGTTAAGATATTTTTGGAAATGGCGGCTTATTGCTGTATCTTGCGTAGATTGAGCCTGTGCGCATAGGCTCAGTTGAGATGAATTCGAGGTTTAATTTGATTGATAATATCAGTTTCATCAATTTGGTGATGTTTGGCCTTTTGGTATTGTCACTGATTGCAATGGCTGTATTGTTTCGCAAACAGCAAAACGCTGAGCGTCGTGCGCAAAACCTTGCCAAAGCGCTGCGCAAAGAAGTGCAGGCCATGACAAGCACGACAATAGGTATGGGCAAGAAAATGGTTGATATAGAAACCAAGCTCAATACATCGATGGAAAAACAGCTGGAATTAGCGGAGCGTGATCCAGACGATGTGGCCTATAAACAAGCTGCGCGTCTCGTGGAAATGGGTGCCGATGTGGATGATCTAGTCCACAGTTGCGGTATAGGCCGCCCAGAAGCCGAATTAATGACTTTGATGCATCGCGAACTCTCTCCGCGTCAAGGGCTCAAAAAGCACTGATCTAATGTAATTCCTTGTTGCTGACGCTTACCTATCTGCTAGAATGTCAAAAAAATGACGCTGGTGATTGGAAATGGATTTGAGTGGCAACAAAGTAGTTATTCTCGACGACGACCAGCAGCGTCGCTCTGATTTACAGGCAATTCTCAATTTCCTTAAAGTTGACCACAGTGTTTCGGACTTCGTTACCTTCTTGCAGCAAGAGGGAAGCCAGAGTGGGTACTGTGTTGCATTGATCGGCCGGTGCTTTCTTCCCCTATCACTGAACAAGCTCATAGATAGCTTCCGGTTAAGTTACCAAAACACTCCTATTTGCCTACTCGAAAACTGGGAAGATTCAGAAAAGCTCACACAAACGTCTAAACGGCAGCTATTGAGAGTGCTCAATGGCAAGCTCAGTGAGCAGCTGTTAATAGATATTCTGCACGAGGCGCAAGTTTACAGACAGGTACGCGGTGCTGGGCAGGGTGCGCAAGAGGGGATTTTTCCACTTATCGTTGGGCAGAGTCCGCGTATCGATAAGCTTAAGCAGATGATGTCTAAAGTGGTAGATCGTGACGTCAATGTGATGATAAGTGGTGAGTCGGGGACAGGTAAAGAGTTAGTCGCTAGAAGCCTGCATGTTAACTCCTCACGTAGTTCAGGTCCTTTTGTACCAGTGAACTGTGGCGCAATCCCGCCAGAGTTACTAGAGAGCGAGCTCTTTGGGCACGAGAAAGGTGCGTTTACAGGTGCGGTGTCTAGTCGCTCAGGGCGCTTTGAAATGGCAAACGGCGGCACGCTGTTTTTAGATGAAATTGGCGACATACCGATGCCGATGCAGGTTAAGTTGTTGCGTGTGCTCCAAGACAGGTGTTTTGAGCGCGTAGGTGGCAGTAAAACGATCGCCGTCGATGTGCGCATAGTGACTGCCACGCATAAAAACTTAGAGAGCATGGTTGCCGAGGGCAGCTTTCGCGAAGACTTATACTATCGCTTAAATGTATACCCAATAGAGACACCACCGCTGCGCGAGCGAAAATCAGATATAGAAATTTTACTGCGCTTTTTCTGTGACAAAGCTGTTGAGCAGGGGTTGGGTCAATTGCGCTTTCACAGTGCTGCAATTGACTCGTTGAAGTTGCATCCTTGGGATGGCAATGTGCGGGAGCTATCCAACCTTGTCGAGCGCTTGGCGATTATGTATCCAGACGGTGTGATTGGAGTCAGTGAGCTGCCACACAAATGCCAGCATATTAGCGAACCAGATCCGTCTCGCTACTTAGTGCAAAATGATATGCCACTGGAAAGTGACGTGCACTTTATCGCTGCCCTTGAGGGGATGCAGCGAGAAGAGGATGCATCGCCAATGCAGCTGCCGGTTGAGGGGCTAGATTTAAAGCATCACATTGAGAAAATTGAAACTTCACTGATTGAACAGGCGCTGGAGCGCAGTGGCAAAGTTGTAGCACGTGCGGCCGTATTGTTGGGTGTAAGGCGTACTACACTGGTCGAAAAGATGAAAAAGTACGGGATACAGCGCGCATGACGGCAGTTTCAAATGACGTAGAGACTTTAGAGCGCGAAAACCAGCGGCTGCGCAAGCAGTTGGCCATGATTAGGGGCGAGGTTGAACCGAGTAAAGCTGACGATAGATTTAAGCAGCTCATTGAGATAATGCCTGCTGGTGTTGTTGTGATTGATGGTCAAGGGGTAATCGAGCAGTGTAATCCGGCGGCGCAAGAGTTATTAGCTGAGCAATTACTGGGAAGCTTGTGGCGCGATGTCGCTAGGCGCTGCTTCATGCCGCGAGAGGACGACGGGTATGAAATATCCTTGCAAGATGGTCGTCGGATATCTATTCAGACCCGAGCGCTGAGTGATTTTCGCGGTCAGTTGGTGTTGCTAAATGATGTGACGCAAACGCGGGAAATCCAGGCTCAGCAAGCGCAGTCAATTAGATTGGCAGAGATGGGAAAAATGACAGCCTCACTGGCACACCAAATTCGCACGCCTCTCAGTGCCGCAGTTCTCTATACCGATAACCTTATCACTGGAAACCTATGCAATGAGAGGGGTGTTGCATTTGCAGCGAAAGTCAAAGGGCGGCTAAAAAATATCGAGCGACAGATTAGCGATATGTTAATGTTTTCGCGCGAGGAGATTGCG
>JBMZCU010000235.1:0-5392 GCA_049613705.1 Pseudomonadales bacterium
ACACAATCGTCAGATCTGGCTGCAAACTCCCCTGAACCCAATCCTCGATCTGGGAAATCCGCTGATCTTCAATTCCACGACCCGCTCCTTGATAGGCATAGGTCGCATCGGTAAATCGATCGCTGAGCACCCACTGACCCGCAGCCAGCGCAGGCTCAATAACACAGGCAACATGTTGCGCTCGAGCTGCAAAAACAAGCAGCAACTCCGCATCCGTCGCTATCTGGTCACTTCGCGGTGTCAACAACAACGCCCTGATCTGCTCTGCAAGCTCTGTACCACCTGGCTCACGCGTCATCAATACTGAGACTCCGGCGGCTTCAAGTTTCGACTTTACATAATTTAAGTTACTGCTTTTGCCGACACCTTCAGTGCCTTCAACGGTAATAAAGCGACCGCGCTGCGTCTCTTTTTGTTCCATGGTTCACCCTAGCTTATCGCTCTCAAGATGAGGGCGAAGAGCGATAATTCTTACGACGTTTTAACTGATACTTTCTAACTGCGTTGTTGTGCTCGCGAAGGCTCTTAGAAAAATAGTGACTACCATCTCCCTTGGCAACAAAATAGAAATACGGTGTCTTGACGGGATTAAACGCAGCCTTTACAGCCTCCGGCCCCACTGTCGCAATCGGTGTCGGTGGCAAGGCG
This sequence comes from Pseudomonadales bacterium, assembly GCA_049613705.1. Taxonomy (GTDB): domain Bacteria; phylum Pseudomonadota; class Gammaproteobacteria; order Pseudomonadales; family Balneatricaceae; genus Rs1. Next base: position 649 of record JBMZCU010000235.1, read on the forward strand.
GGAATAACATATGTGTTATAGGCAGAAGGTCTTCGCAAATCTGCGCGCGTAATATTGCCCTTGTAACGCTCCCCCATACCGTAAATCACAGTCGGATCTGTCTGCAGCTTCATACCCTTGCGCAGGCGATTAACGAAAACCCCTGCGATCACTGGGCGCTCAACCGGCGCGCCTGTCTCCTTCTCAACGATCGACGCCATGATCAAACCTTCATAGGCCGTTTTGTAAGGTAGTTTCTTATCGCGCTCTTTCCACTGTTGCTCTAGAAGGGCCTGCATTGATACATAGGCGCGTTTGATCAAAGCTAAATCTGTGCTCCCTCGCTCAATGCGATACGTTTCTGCAAGCAGTAAACCTTCTATTTTTTCTGCCTTGGCACCCAGGGCTTTCAAAATGTCTTGCTCACTCATCTGCGCAGTGACCAGTTTGATCACATCTGAACGGGCTGCTATTTGCTCTCTGAGCTGTGCAAAATTCGAGCCCTCTATCAGAGTGACATTGTGCTGAACGACATCCCCAGAAGAGAGCTTTTGTAATATCTGGTGCGGCGTGGTGTTAGCTGCAATTGAATATTCACCCGCCTTAACGCCCGCGCCCAATTTATAATAACGAGTGTAAAGTTTAAAAAAGAGCTCATTTTCAATAAGCCCCTGCGCCTTAAGCTGGCCAATAAGGCGATTAAACCCTGTTCCGCGTGCCACAATCAGTGTTTTATTTTCACCTTCAGTAAAGGCCGCTGTATCCATAGCGGTATGAATCTCGCCCCAATAGTGATAAGCCGTACCAGCAGCGCCCAAAACCAGTACAAATACAACTTTTAAAAACGTCTTCAAAGCTCATTTTCCTCGCGATAGAAAGCTTGCAGCATTTTCTGCAAATCCACTAGCATGGGAGAGATTGAAAACTGATGTTGACGCCCTCCACACACAATCTTGTTAACCGGTATAACATCAATAAGGCTGTTACAGATTAATACCGATTCAGATCCCAGCACATGCTGCAGATCAAACTCACCCTCGCACATTTGTATGCCGCTGGCCGCAATCAACGTCATCAGGGACTGACGAATAACTCCGTCAACGCCCGCCCACTGCATACTTGGGGTATACCAAACATTTTCACGCAACCAAAAGAGGTTACTCATTGTTCCTTCGATAACATAGCCTTGTGTATCGCGCACGACACCTTCGAAATATTCACTGCTCTGCCATTCACTTCGCGCTAGGACCTGCTCCAATCGATTGAGGTGTTTTATGCCACTGAGCAGCGGCTGACGTGCCAGACGAGTCTCACACAGCGTTAGCGCCACACCTTCTATAGCCTGGTGAGAGAATGAAGCGGGCGGAGAGAGAGAAGTGATACGACAGAGTGCGAGCTGGTCGCTAAATTTATAGCCGCGCGGGCCTGCGCCTCGACTGACAGTGAGCTTAAACGTACCGCTCAGTAGACCTGTAAGCTTATGAAGATACGTTAAATCATCGAGCAAGTGCTGTTCAAACGCTTGCGGAAGCGAGATCTTTAAACGCAGGCAGCCACGTTTGAGTCGCGCCATATGCGCGCCCCACAGCAGCGGCTTACCATCGACGACACGAATTGTTTCAAACAACCCGTCTCCGTAGCTCAGCGCACGCTGGGCGCTGTCAACAAGCTGAGTAGGCTGCCCATCGACAAGGACAGCCCCGGCATTCGACTGAGTAGACACACTTAGACTTTGCGGAAAAGCAAGCTGCCGTTTGTACCGCCAAAACCAAAGGAGTTAGACAGTGCAGCTTCTATGTGACACTCCTGAGGGGTATGGGCAACATAATTTAGGTCACAACCTTCAGACGGGTTATCTAAATTAATCGTCGGCGGCGCAATTTGATCGCGTATAGCCAGCACACTAAAAATGGCCTCTACAGCACCAGCAGCCCCCAACAGGTGACCGGTCATCGATTTTGTTGAGCTCATTCGCATGTCATATGCTTTATCGCCAAACAGCTGCTTAAGCGCGTTGGTTTCTGCAAGGTCGCCCGCGGGCGTCGATGTTCCATGCGCATTGACATACTGCACGTCGCATCCACCTGCATCGGCAACGGCATTGCGCATAGCAAGCGCTGCACCATCGCCACTTGCCGGTGGCGCTGTGATGTGATGTGCATCATCGCTCATACCAAAACCAGCCAGCTCACAGTAAATGTTAGCGCCGCGCGCCAGGGCTTGCTCATACTCTTCTAGGACCAACATACCTGCCCCGTCGCCGAGCACAAAGCCATCGCGATCTCTATCCCATGGGCGACTCGCCGCTTCGGGATTATCATTGCGCTTAGACAGCGCTCTGGCTGCTGCAAATCCGCCTAAACCAAGTTGTGTGGTTGCCATTTCAGCGCCACCGGCAATCATAATATCTGCATCACCGTACTGAATCATACGCATCGCCTGACCGATATTGTGCGTGCCTGTAGTACACGCTGTCGTGATCGCGATATTAGGTCCCTTAAAACCATACTGTATAGCGAGGTGACCTGCGATCATATTGATAATACTGCCAGGCACAAAGAAAGGTGAAACACGGCGCGGGCCCGAGGTAGCAATCGTATCATACGTAGATTCAATGAGCGTCAAGCCACCGATACCTGAGCCTATAGCACAACCAATACGTGGCGCATTTTGATCGCTCACTTCAATACCGCTATCACTTATAGCTTGCATTGCAGCTGAAATACCGTATTGAATAAATAAATCCATCTTGCGAGCATCTTTGGGATTCATGTACTCGCTGACATCAAAATCTTTAACAGAGGCAGAAAATTGAGTGCTGTATTTAGAGGCATCAAAGTGATCAATAGGAGCTGCGCCACTGCGTCCAGCGAGCACCGCCTTCCAAGCATCCTCGACAGTGTTGCCCACCGGCGTCAACGCACCTAAACCGGTAACTACCACTCTTCTTCGAGACATCACACTTCTCCCATCTTAACGCTACGCCCAAAGGCTACTTAATTTTTAATGCTTATAAAAAAGAAAAGCCGCTCTACAAAATAGAAACGGCTTTATGCTTTAACGAAACAAAACGCTGTAAGTTTCGATTACTGGTTGGCGTTTACGTAGTCGATTGCCAACTGTACAGTTGTAATTTTTTCTGCTTCTTCGTCTGGAATTTCAGTTTCGAATTCTTCTTCCAGCGCCATCACTAGTTCAACAGTATCTAGAGAGTCCGCGCCCAGATCGTCAACAAAAGATGCTGCATCAGTTACTTCTTCGATTTTAACACCCAACTGCTCTGCAACAATTTTCTTAACGCGATCTTCAATATTACTCATATCAATTCCTATTATTTATCAAGATGCCGTATGACTACAGCTTTTGATTATTTAGCCACTGACATCTGCCAGTGACCTTTAAAATCTCTTCGGATGAGGCAATTATCAACAAATCTCTGAAAATATCAATCAGAAAACACGTTTTTTTGCGCTTGCCCCTCGACAGAATCAGGCCATGTACATTCCGCCGTTGACCTGAATCGTCTCGCCTGTCACATAGCCTGCACCTTCGCTCGCCAAAAAGGCAACCACACTGGCTATTTCTTCAGGTGCACCAAGGCGATTCATCGGAATCTGCGACTGCAGGCTCTCCTTGTGCGCCTCAGGCAAGTCTTTTGTCATATCTGTATCGATAAAACCAGGTGCTACACAGTTTACTGTGACATTGCGCGAGCCAATCTCGCGAGCCAGTGCACGGGTAAACCCTTCCATCCCCGACTTAGCAGCGGCATAGTTTGCCTGCCCAGCATTGCCCATAGAGGCAACCACAGAGCTTACGCTAATGATACGACCCCAGCGCTGCTTAGTCATACCACGCAGGCACCCTTTAGCAACACGATAAAGGGAGTTCAAGTTAGTGTTGATAACACTGTCCCACTCATCGCCCTTCATTCGCATCATTATATTGTCACGGGTGATCCCGGCATTGTTGACGACAATTGCAATCACCCCAAACTCTTGCGCAATGCTTTTCATTACGCTTTCTACAGACTCATCACTCGAAACGTCCAGCGCCATGCCCGTACCCGAAATACCAGCGTCAGCTAAGTACTGCGCTATTGCAGCAGCACCGCTGTCGCTTGTCGCCGTTCCAATGACAATTGCGCCCTGCTTGCCAAGCGCTTCTGCGATGGCGCGCCCAATACCGCGTGATGCACCTGTTACCAGTGCAACTTTACCTTCTATACTCATAGCTATTCGTTCCCAAAATGTGCGCGACAGCCCGCCGCGACTCAATATTATTCTGCCAGCGCTTTGTCAAAGCCCGCCTGGTCGGCCAAAGTAACAACCTGCAACGCGCGACTCACTTTTTTATTCAACCCACAAAGCACTTTACCCGGGCCACATTCAATGGCTATTTGCGCGCCATTATCCAACATACCTTGCACAGTCTCCGTCCAAAGCACCGGGCTGTACAGCTGTGATATCAAATTTTCTTTGAGCGCTTCCACACTCTCCACCTGTTTTGCAGTCACGTTTTGCACAACAGCGATTTCTGGCAGCGAAACATCGACTTGCGACAGCGCCTGAGAGAGCTTTTCAGCTGCAGGGCGCATCAACTCACAGTGTGAAGGCACACTGACAGGCAACTCAACCGCACGCTTAGCACCGGCCTCCTTACACTGCTCAACAGCACGTGCTACCGCCTCTTTTTCCCCAGCAATAACCACTTGTCCCGGGCAGTTAAAGTTAACAGCACTGACCACATCGCCCTGTGCACCTTT
>JBMZCU010000236.1:0-5369 GCA_049613705.1 Pseudomonadales bacterium
CGTTGAAAATACTGGAAGCTGTCATTGTCGGTTCTCAAAATCGTTGTATTATTTTTGTATTCAATATGTATACATTCGATTTGAAAACAGTTCAACCCCTTTTAACGAGAGTGACATGGAGAGAGTGAGGGCTCAGTCTTGTGTATTTGCTCTGACACTGCGTGGGCTTGTGCCGAAGTGTTTGCGAAAGCGGTCGCTGAAGGCGCTGAGGTTTTGATAGCCGCAGTGCTCGGCCACTTGCTGCACGCTTAGCTTATGTGCGTTGAGTAATTGCCAGGCGGCCTGCATGCGCAGCTCCAACAGATACTGGGTGGGCGACATCTGGTAGTGCTGTGCGAAGAGTTGGCGCAAGTGGCGCGGGCTCAGCGCGGCGTTTTGCGCGGCGCTGTTGATGGCATCACTGCGCGCAAAGTGGCGCTCTAAAAAGTGGCGTGCCTGCAGCAAGCGCTGGTCTATGTGCTGCGCGAGAAATTTCTGATCCAGCAGCTGCACTAGCATGGTGAGCATTTGCCGCTCCAACAACTGGCTGTTGCGGCCGGCAGGCAGCTGCAGTTGGGTGTGCAAAAAGCCAATATAGTGTTTCAGGCTGTCGTCTAGCTGCAAGAAAAGGGGCAGGCGCTCGAAGGCAGGGGCCAGCTGGGTCGGGATGTCGGCGACAATGAACTGGTTGTCGTTGGAGCCTGCAAAGGCGTGCATTTCGCTGGCACAGATCACCGCGGCGCTGTGATCGTCCACCTCGCCGCCGCAGTGACCAATCTCTAGCGCCAGCGCGCCTTTTACCGGCAGCACCAATTGATGGAAGTCGTGGCTGTGGCTGTCAGTTTGCGCCTGGTAGCTCTTCAAACTAAGTTTGGTATTGCAGTGGTGTTCGCTCATAGGTCAATACTGTGAAGTGCTCTGGGAAAGTGTATAATACGCGGCCTTAATTTGTGGGCCCGCGATGCGATGCATTGTTAACTGATTGGGCTCGCCTTGAGATTATTACATATTTAATTGATTATTTGCGCCGCATTTACGTTGCGGTCAGCGGAGGAAATTATGTCACAAGTCGTCGTTTGTGCGATGTACAAATTCGTCACCCTAGAAAACTTTGAAGCGCTGCGCGAGCCGCTATTGGCAAAGATGCTCGAGCACGAAGTGCGCGGCACGTTGCTCTTGGCCAGCGAGGGTATTAACGGTACTGTCGCCGCCACGCGCGAGGGGATAGATGCGCTGCTGACTTGGCTGCGCAGCGATGCGCGCCTGACAGATATCGTGACCAAAGAGTCGTTCGATGAGAGCAATCCTTTCTATCGCACTAAGGTGAAGCTCAAGAAAGAAATTGTGACTATGGGGGTCGAAGGTATAGATCCCAACCAAGTAGTCGGCACTTATGTGAAGCCTACCGATTGGAATGCACTGATTTCTGATCCTGAGGTCATCTTGGTCGATACTCGCAACGATTACGAAGTGCAGGTGGGGACCTTTGAAGGCGCGATTAACCCTAATACAGAAACTTTCCGCGAGTTCCCCCAGTACGTCAAAGACAACTTGGACCCGGATAAGAACAAGAAAGTTGCGATGTTCTGCACCGGCGGTATTCGCTGCGAGAAGTCGACTGCCTACCTCAAAGAGCAGGGGTTTGAAGAGGTTTACCATCTCGAAGGTGGTATTTTGAAGTACCTTGAGGAAGTAAAGCCTGAAGAGACTATGTGGCAGGGCGAGTGCTTCGTGTTTGATAATCGCGTTACCGTCAACCACACTTTGGAAAAGGGCAAGTACGATCAGTGCCACGCCTGCCGCTTGCCACTGACAGTTGAGCAGATGCAGCACGAGAAGTACCAGAAGGGTGTTAGCTGCGAGTTCTGCTATGACAAGCAGAGCCCTGAGCAGCGCGCGCGCTTCGAGCAGCGTGAACTGCAGATGGAACTGGCAGAAAAGCGCGGCGATGCGCACATTGGCAGCGACGCGATTGAGACGATCAACAAGCGTCGCGATCTCAAAAAGCAATTGCGTGAAGCACAGCGCGAGGCTGGCAGCCACGCTGAGTAACACTCTTCCCAAGATACGCGTTCAAGCCGCAGGGGCTCTACCCTGTGGTTTTTCCCATCGCTGGTGCGGCTTATGCACCAGTTGTGATGGCTTCGATCTCCTCAATAAAGCAATGCAGCATAGCCACGCACTCATCTGCGTGAAGCGCCTGCATTTCATTGCCTTCGCGCAGCACATAACGCGCTTCATCCAAATCAGTGCGGTGTGAGAAGTTATAGGTATTCTTCCAAAACCGACTCGGCGTGGCATCGCATTTCAAGAATGCCCTGGCAGTCTCTGGGTTATCGCAGCAGGGCAGTAGTGCCAGTGCTTTGTGCTTGTAGACTTTTACAGTCACGCCCTCTGGCCAATGAGCGAGACGCACTTCTAGATCATATTTAAGATCCTGCCCCTCTTTCTTAACGATGACTTTTCGTATTTCGAACTGGCCTCGCCAAGGCGCAAAGGCCTCAGCGGTAAAAATGTATTGTTCGATACTGTCCATCTGTTGTTCGATGTGTTGATTGAGAGCGGCTTGTGACACGTGCGATCCTCTGTTAAAAGATGCCATGCTAGCGTGTGTGTCAGTGTGCTGTCAGCACAGTTATTCTTATCTCTCGATCAGCATTTTTTATAGGTTCACGCTAACTGTGATTCCAGTTATCCGGGTCGTCTGACTGGTTGGGGGAGAGGCCGATAATGTCGCTGTCGGTATTGATCCCCAAGCCAAGCACCATACGATTGGCATAGCCGAAGTAGCTGGTCACCTGATTGATCTCCAAGATATCGCCATCATCGACACCTGCTTCTTGCAGGGCTTGCACATCGGACTTGTCCATGTGTGCCGGTGTGAGCGTAAGCTTGCGCACGTAGCGCATGATCGCCAGTTGGCTATCACTGAAGGCCATTTCTGGGCTATCTGCGGCCAGTGCGCTGCGGATAGTGTCACTGCGGCTATCATCGTCGATTAGACGGCGCATCCCCGCAAAGTGATGTTCAAAGCAGTAGTGGCAGCCGTTGAGATGGCTGACATAAACCCCGCACGCTTCTAGGAACCATTTAGCTACCTGGTTAGCGCTGTGGTGCAGCACGTTCTTATACAGGGCCATGTGGCCTTCCATAGAGTGAGGGCGCAAGCTGTGCGCCAGCATGATGTTATCGACGTTATTGTCAGGGCCCTTAACTCTATCATAGAGTTTCAAGAGTTTGCCGGTGGCGTCCTGGTAGTCGACAGTCTTTATCCAAGTCATTGTTTAGCCTCTATCTTATTGTTGTTTTGCGTCTATAGAAGCACAAAAAATGTGCAGCTGTAAACACGCGGCTAGCTGAAAAAACTCAGCCTTATTCGCGATTGAATATCCCCCTTACTCTGCTAGAGTTTGCGCATAGACAAGGAAGGTGAAGCACAGTGAAGTCAGTGACAGCAGTAAAACAGAAAAAGTTTGAGAAGAGCGCCGAGAAGTTTAGGCAGTGCGTGGCCAACGAGCAGTACAAAGGTGCGATCAAACACGCCCGCGATGCGCTCAAAATAGTGCCCAATCACATGGTGGTACAGTCAGATCTTGCCTTTGCCCTGTTGCGCGATAAACAGTACCAGGCATCTTACTATCAATATCAGAAAATTTTCCACGCCAGTGATGCGCAGAAAGCACAGGCTTCAGCAACTTGGCTCGATGGCTTGACCGAAGTGTGTGGCTGGCTTGGGCGAGAGGCTGAATTGCAGCGCTACGGTTGCCTATCACTGCGCACAGCCGATCAGAACATAGCGAGTGTCGCCCAGGCTACACCTGTGACGCGCCCGCATTTTAACCCGCGCGAACCTGCTCGCAATGTGATTGCCTATTCACTGTTTGGCGATTTACCGCGCTACTGTGAAACCGCAGTACTCAATGCGCAAGTCGCTAAGCAGCTCTACCCGCACTGGTGTTGCCGTTTCTATGTGGCTGAAGATGTACCGCAACACGTGGTACTGCGCTTGCAACAACACGGGGCGCAGATAGTGCAGATGGTGCGCGCTGAGAGTGAGGTCAACCCTCTGATGTGGCGTTTTTTAGCGCTGGATGATCCCGAGGTCGATTTTTATCTGCTGCGCGATGCCGACTCACTGCTGTGTCAAAAAGAAGCTGCGGCTGTCAATCAGTGGCTAGCCTCTGGCTATTGGTATCATCATATGCGTGATTACTTCAGCCACACTGAGCTGTTACTCGCCGGGATGTGGGGTGGGTGCAGAGGCCAGTTGCCGACGATTGAGCCGCTGATGGTTGACTACTGCCGCGAGCAGCTAAAAGCGGGGCGCTTTATCGATCAGCTCTTTCTAAAAAGTACTCTGTGGCCAACAGTGCGCCAGAGTATTCTAAATCACGACGAGATCTTTAAGTTTCACAACGCTCACCCTTATCCACCTTTTGAAGCCCAGCAGATGGAGACGGATCAGTTTCATATCGGCAGTAACTTTAGCTTCCAGGCGGTGGGCGGCCCTAGTAGTTGCGAGAGTGAGCAGCATTGGCGACTGTTAGATGAACAAAGTGCAGAAGTCTGTCGCTACACGAGTGCAGTGAATGGTGGAAGGTGGAGCCAAACTTTACCTTGGTACTATATTCAGGCAATTGAGGAAGGGGTGTGGAGGATAGAGCTCAGCGAGTAGGTAACGGAGTATTCTAGAAAAAATTCCTAGTGGAAATGTGGCGAAGATCATTGAAATTAGGGCATTTATTCAGTTTGGGTAAGGACTTAGGCAGTAAGATATAGCAATCTTTTGCATGCGAAATGGGGACTGTTACTTTGATTAAAGTTGCTGTTGTTGGTTACGGTTTATCGGCTACTGTGTTTCACCTACCTTTTTTACTCCATAGTGAACAGTACCAAATTGTTGCTGTCAGTTCCTCACAGCGCGATGCGGTACTCGAGCAATACCCCGAGGTGGAAGTCTATGGCGACGCGCAGAGTATGATTGAGCAGTGCGACGCGCAGCTCGTTGTGATTACTGCGCCCAATGTGGTACACCACGATTTAGCGCGAACAGCACTTGAAGTGGGCAAGCATGTGGTGCTCGAAAAGCCGATGACAGTGACTTCTGAACAAGCACTGGAGCTATCGCGATTAGCCGAGCAGGAAAAGTTGATTCTCTCGGTCTATCACAATCGTCGCTGGGACGGTGATTTCCTCACAATTCAGCAGTTGATAAACAGCGGTGAACTCGGACAGATTAAGGTGTTCAATTCCAATTTCGATCGCTTTCGCCCGCAAATACGTGATCGCTGGCGTGAACTGCCAGGTGCCGGCACTGGAGTGCTCTACGATTTAGGGTCTCATTTGATTGATCAGACGCTGTGCTTATTCGGTGATCCGCAGGCGGTGAC
>JBMZCU010000237.1:0-5347 GCA_049613705.1 Pseudomonadales bacterium
CTGACGTCGTTCGTTACACCTGTATCTTTTGTGATTGGCCCTGTAACTGGAGCCGTATCATCGATTACAGCCTCAATCGATGGCGCTTTCGAACCAGGCATGTCCAACTCAAAGGTCCGTACTTGGCTACGCACTGACTCAACGCCACCTTGGGTGGAGGTCACACTTATCGCATATGTGCCCTGTAACAGCGGCAGTTCGGGCTCTAAGCTCCAACGGCCATCAGCATCTGATAACACACTGCCAATTACTTCATCGCCGTTATACAGTTTGATTAACGTGTTCGGGCGTGCTGTACCTGCGATTGTAGGGCTGGCGTCATCTGTTTTAGCCCCTTCTATAATTTCAGTTGTTGCACCTACATCATCCGTTATGCTCTCTATGACCGGCGCCACCTGCACCTCGATCACGAAAGGCGTGGAAGGCAAACTCTCTGGCAACCCAGGAATTTGCTGAGTAACTGTAATGACGTGATTACCAGGCTCTAAGGGCTCAGTAACTTCGATCTCCCATGTACCCGTTGGGTCAACCACGGAAGATGCGATAACCACCCCTTGATCATAAATTCGTATTACAGAGCCGGCAACGCCTCCTGTACCCTGAAATGTCGGCTGATCATCGTCTGTGCTTTCACCGCTAGCGAGTGCTCTTGGGTTGAGAGAATCCTGCGGCCCCACATTATCAAACACAAAAAAGGCACCTAATACAGGGCTTGATAATTCGTCCTCAGCACTGCCTCCGCCGATTGAACTGTGACCTATTTGACCCGTAGTCTCAAAATCTAACCCACTGTCTACGGCCACTTCCCCACCGCGACTAAGACGAACAAAGCTACTGCCTTCATTACCACCAGGACCAGCGCCCGCACCCGCACCTGCTTGCGGACCTGCGGCAGTATCACCGAAAGGATTAAAATCGCCTTCTAAAACAGCTAATTGCTCAGCCGTCAGTTCATTTGAGGTCTCACCGTCGTCAGCTACATCTTCCTGCGCTGCTGTTGATACCTTAGTGCCATCAAAACTATCGCCACCGGCAACATTCACAACCTCGCCGTTCATCAACTCTATTTCTAGCTGTCCGCCAGGCGCTACCGATACCACTTCATCTGAGTGGACAACATCTCCAAGACTTAGCTCTCGCGTAGTGCCGTCAGGTTTAATCGCTTGTGCACGTCCTTGCAGTAGGGAGATACGGCCGATAATCATAAAATGCTCCTTTTAATACCCCGGCGTGAGGCTTTAATCATTTTGTGCCCGGGTGTACACAGACCATACAACACCCGTTCATCGCACATTAATTTTAGCGTTAAATATAGACCGCCCCACCGCATATAGACACTGTACTGAGGTACAGTTTGTTTATATTAAGCAAGCATTTACCGTGCATTCAGCCAGCCAGTATCATTGCCGCTGCGGATCCCTGCGTCGAACGCTATTAATTCACCCGTAAGTATAGAAAAGAAAATGCGTTTTGCCTGAAAATGGCAAATAAATTAGCACTTGATATAGAAAGCCGTAGCCGCGTGCTTGAAATAGCTCACACAAGCCGCATAAAGTAGCGATACCCTTTAGATTTAGGCGATTCAAATGACAGCACAACACCATAAACTCGTTATTCTTGGTTCGGGCCCAGCCGGTTACACAGCCGCTATTTACGCCGCGCGCGCCAACTTAAACCCTGTTGTTATCACCGGCATGCAAGCCGGTGGTCAGTTGACCACCACAACGGATGTCGACAACTGGCCTGGAGATGTTGAAGGCGTTCAGGGCCCTGAACTCATGCAGCGCATGCAGCAACACGCTGAGCGATTCGAAACCCAAGTGATCTTTGACCACATTAACAACGTCGAGCTCACGCAAAAGCCGTTTACGCTTACAGGTGACATGGGCACTTACACCTGTGATGCGCTGATTATTTGCACAGGGGCTTCAGCTCAGTATCTTGGTCTGGAGTCTGAGGAGGCTTTCATGGGTAAAGGTGTCAGCGCCTGCGCAACCTGTGACGGGTTCTTTTATCGCAAACAAAAAGTGGCAGTCATCGGCGGTGGCAACACCGCTGTTGAAGAAGCACTGTACCTTTCAAACATCGCTGACGAAGTGACCTTAGTACACCGTCGCGACTCCCTTCGCGCTGAAAAAATTCTTCAGGATAAGCTCTTCGAGCGCGAGAAAAGTGGCAATATCAATATCATCTGGAATCATCAGCTTGAAGAAGTACTTGGCGATGAGCAAGGTGTCACAGGCATCAAACTGCGCAACACCCAAGACGATAGCCATTGCCAACTTGATGTAGCAGGTGCCTTTATCGCCATTGGACACAAACCAAATACCGAATTGTTCGACGGCCAGCTGGCGATGCATGATGGCTATCTTAAAATTCAGTCAGGCCTTGAGGGCAACGCCACACAAACCAGCATTCCCGGTGTTTTTGCCGCAGGAGATGTGTGTGACCATATCTACCGCCAAGCTGTCACATCTGCCGGCTTTGGCTGCATGGCTGCACTGGATGCAGAGAAATACCTAGACGACCTATAAACCACTTGAGCGGCGGGGTATAGCGCTACAGAGTTCAGCCCTGCAAGAGCATCGTCCCCAAAGGCTTAGTTACTTTTAGTGACTAAGTGCCGTGGGCGATCAAACCTACTGACCAAGCCAAGTACGGCACCAAACCTGAGGAGAACACGATGATTAATGTTGGCGACACGTTACCTATCACCGAGCTTAAAGTTATGACAAGCGACGGCCCTACCCCTTACAGCACCGACTTTGCCGCTAAAAAAGTGGTTCTTTTTGCCGTACCTGGTGCATTCACACCGACCTGCAGTGCCGCCCACCTTCCCGGTTTTGTTGTTCAGTGTGACGCGATTAAAGCCAAAGGTGTTGATGAGATCATTTGCCTTTCTGTCAACGACGTCTTTGTCATGCATGCATGGGGGCTATCCGCCAATGCCGAGCAGATTACCATGCTTGCCGACGGAAACGCTGAGTTCACAAAAGCACTCGGCCTTGAAAAAGATGCCAGCGCCTTTCAGATGGGCGTGCGCAGCAAGCGATTTGCAATGGTAGTTGAAGATGGCAAACTTACACACCTCGCCATTGACGAAAAGGGACTTGCCGATACCAGTGCTGAAGCAATTCTCGCAGCGCTCTAACATTTTTAGCGGTGTATTCTCGTTCTCTTGCGCCAGCGAGAGAGCGGGCGCTGATCTCACGCCCACTTACTTGCTTCGGATTTAGGCTGTCGAAGAAAGGGTTAGCTATGCAGCCTAGTAAAAGGTTTATTCATGATCCCCTGGCTGGCTGACAACCCTACACTCTTTCCCGATACAAATACCGCTCTGGATGAGCCCAACGGCTTGCTCGCCGCTGGGGGAGACCTCTCGCCCGCTCGCCTGATTAGCGCTTATCGACAAGGTATTTTTCCCTGGTACAGCGAAGACGACCCAATACTGTGGTGGAGCCCGGCACCGCGCTGCGTACTGACACCTCAGTCAGTGCACCTCAGTCGCAGCTTGCGCAAAACACTGAAAAAGCACGCATTCACGGTCACCTTTGATCGCGCTTTCACACAGGTTGTCGCCCACTGTGCCAGCAGTGGTGATCGCGCCGAGGGAACATGGATTTGTGAGGACATGTGTCACGCCTATCAGCAGCTTCACACGCTCGGACACGCGCACAGTGTAGAAGTATGGTCCGGTGAAGACTTAGTCGGCGGACTTTACGGTGTCGCCATCAATAAAGTATTCTTTGGCGAATCAATGTTTAGCACTCGCAGCAACAGCTCAAAAATTGCACTGTGCTACCTTGCCGCGCAACTGGCAGCCTGGGAGTTCGACTTAATTGATTGCCAAGTGCACAACCCACACCTAGAAAGCTTGGGCGCCGTTGAAATTGACCGCACCGAGTTTGAGCACTTCTTAGCCAAAAACGCCGATTACCCCGCCACTAAAACAGCACAGTGGTCACTCGAGCTAGACAATACACAAGTATGCGCATTCTTCTCACCGCCTGGCAACACTCTGTAACAATCCTGAAATCACATAAAAAATTGCAATAAATCTCTGCACTTAAAGTGCTTTTTGCTATGGTATTAAGAGATTATTTACCTGTGCCCGATTATGACACACATAAACCAATTGGATTTTTACGCCACACCAGAACACGACTGCAGCTACATTGAAGGCAAGCAGGCCAAAACCGTATTTGTGGATCCAAAAGCAGAAATCGATCAAGAGCTCTACTCTGAGCTCTCGCACATCGGCTTCAGACGCAGCGGAAAACACATCTACCGCCCACACTGCGATGGCTGTAATTCCTGTGTTTCAATCCGTATACCGGTGGAACGCTACGCTCCAACGCGCTCACAGCGGCGCATCATCAACAAAAACAAAGATGTCACAGTTACACGCGCTGACCTTAGCTTTAGTGAAGAGTACTTCGCGCTGTACTGCCGCTATATAGAGCAGCGCCACTCAGACGGCGATATGTACCCACCTGAGCAATCGCAATTTGTCAGCTTTCTCGTAGAGTCTCAGCAGCGCAGTTATTTTTATGAATTTCGTCTGAGCTGCGGACAATTGATCGCCATAGCGCTAGTCGATGATTTAGATGACGGGATCTCAGCTGTGTATACCTTTTTCGAGCCCTCGCTCTCACAGCGAAGCCTGGGCAGCTATGCAATCTTATGGCAGATTCAACAGGCGCAGCAACAACAGCTTCAATACCTCTACTTGGGCTACTGGGTGCAGGAATGCAACAAAATGAATTACAAAACAAACTTCCGCCCAATGGAACTGCTCATTAATGGTCGCTGGCTTCAAGCTATTTGATGCCATCTATAGCAACTGAACTTTTATTAAACAATTTTGTCTGCTAGGGCGAATTTCCTTTGCGCTGCTGTGGTTTTTTTGGCAGAATACTGGCCGCTCTGCTGTGGGCACTAGACCCATTCAGCACTTTCCCACAGGTAGGTAATTAATGGCTAAAGAAGATTGCATTGAAATGGAAGGCACCGTAATTGATACGCTGCCCAATACTATGTTCCGCGTTGAGCTTGAAAATGGTCACGTCGTGACAGCTCATATATCAGGCAAAATGCGTAAAAACTACATCCGCATTTTAACGGGTGACAAAGTAAAGGTTGAGCTAACACCTTACGACCTAAACAAGGCACGTATTGTATACCGCGCACGATAGATCGTACGCCGTATAGCTCCGCATTAAAAAAAGGCAGTTTATCTGCCTTTTTTTATACCTCTCTTTTCTTTTAATGCATTCTTTTTTTTGTTATTCATCGGAACCTCCATTAAGATGAAGCTCTAAATAATTTCTTTCTTTAAAAACTTGAA
>JBMZCU010000238.1:0-5346 GCA_049613705.1 Pseudomonadales bacterium
AGTGATGAGATTAGTGTCTCAAAACTCCTAAAAGAGTTGGAAGATGCCTTAGATGCACCGCTTTCCCAGTATGATGTGGATTTTGACATAGCAGGGTTTGAGTTGAGCGAGATGCTTGCCTGTAATGCCGAAGTACTAATTGGGGCACTTGTCAGCGTGGTAGTTAACGCGCTCCAGGCCAGTCCACAGCACCCGGTGGTGCGGGTGTTTGCGCTGAAGGTTAAGCAATCGGTTGTGGTGAGCGTGCTGGATCGAGGACCTGGGATGAGTGATGAAGCGCTGCATCAGGCACAGCAGCCCTTCCAGACCACTAAATCTCAGGGAACTGGGCTTGGCTTGGCAATCGCACATCAGGTTGGCAAGGCGCACGGTGGCCACTTTGAAATTAAATCTGAGCTCGGTGCAGGCACCGTCGCCAGCTTTTGGTTGCCCATATTAAATTAGGCCTCAGGCATAATTATTTTGCGGTGACAGTGTTATTGGCAATGTGGCAAAGTTCGCTGCGCTGTCGCACTTTACGGGTATTTTGCTAGGTAGAGGTAGGTATGGCAGAGAGGATTCTGTTAGTTGAAGACGATCCTGATTTAGCAGAGGCGCTGCAAGACACGCTCGAGCTCTCGGGGTTTGAAGTTGTAAGAGCGGACAGTGCTGAAAGTGCAATTGTAGTGTTAAAAAAGCAGCTTTTTCAGCTGGTTATCAGTGATGTGAACATGCCCGGTATGGATGGGCATGAGTTGCTTAACTATATTTGCAAACACCACGTGGCACTGCCAGTGGTGTTGATGACCGCGTTTGGCCAAGTCGAGAAAGCTGTTGAGGCAATGCAGCAGGGGGCTTGTGATTATCTGATGAAGCCTTTTGAGGCAGAGCAGCTGATCGGGACGGTAAATAAATACGCTTGTGGTTTGAGTCTGGGCAAGCGTGAGACCGTCGCTCGCTCAACCTCGAGTCATCAGTTGCTACAATTGGCAGCGCGAGTTGCTGTCACAAATTCTACTGTGTTGATCACGGGGGAGTCCGGTACGGGCAAAGAGGTGCTGGCGCGCTTTATTCACGAGAAATCGCCTCGCGCAAAGCGCCCGTTTATCGCAATTAATTGTGCAGCTATTCCTGAGAATATGTTGGAGTCGATTCTATTCGGCTATGAAAAAGGTGCCTTCACAGGTGCAGTGAATGCAAGCGCGGGCAAGTTTGAGCAAGCAAACGGTGGGACCTTGTTGCTCGATGAAGTCACTGAGATGCCTTTAGCGCTGCAGGCTAAGCTGCTGCGGGTGCTGCAAGAAAGTGAAGTCGAGCGCATTGGCGGTAAGTCGACGATTAAACTTGATGTTCGCGTGCTGGCGACGAGTAACCGTTCACTGGATGAGTATGTCGCGCAGGGAGATTTTCGCGAGGACTTGTACTACCGGCTGAATGTATTCCCGTTGCAATGGTTGCCGCTGCGTGATCGAGTAGAGGATATTATGCCTCTGGCACAACAATTGTTAGTGCAGCACAGCGCTAAGATGGGACTCAAAGGTGTAACATTTACACCAGAGGCAGTGCACGTATTAGAGGCACATAGCTGGCCAGGTAATGTTAGAGAGCTGGATAATGCCGTACAGCGGGCGCTGATTATCCAGCAAACGGGCAGCATTTCAGCGAGCGATTTACACCTGTCAGGCCCAATCACGATGCAGGCGATGAGTAGTGCAGCTGCTGAGCCAGTGGCAGAGCGTCCCAGTGAGCAGGTGGTCCTGCCTCAAAGTGCTAAAGTACCACTTGATGAAACCTTGGGCAGTGATTTGCGCCAGCGCGAGTTCGAGATCATTCTAGAGGTCATGCGCGAGACTAAGGGAAGTCGTAAAGAGGCGGCGATTCGCTTAGATGTAAGCCCGCGTACGCTGCGCTATAAATTGGCCAAAATGCGCGAGGCGGGGATTGATCTAGATGCAGAGCTAGGACGCTGAGTGCGCCTGCGCTATACAAAGGTCTAATTTTTATCTGACAGCCCTTTGTTTATATTTTTGGCCAGACCAAGCGCTCTGCCATGTGCGGCAGGGCAGGTAATGTTGAGTAGAGAGTCGCAATTTACCGCGAACACACTGACTGTTTCGAATACAAATATTTTCAGGCTATAACAATAAGGATGCCGCTATGAGTACAGAAACGCTTTATCCCGTTGACCCGAACTTTGCAGCACAGGCAAATTTAAATGCTGCAGATTATGAGGCGATGTATCGTCAATCTGTGGAAGATCCAGATGCCTTTTGGGCTGAGCAAGGTAAGCGCCTAGATTGGCACACGCCTTTTAGCAAAGTCAAAAATTGCTCCTATGCACCTGGCAATATCGATATCAAATGGTTTGAAGATGGCATATTGAATGCCTCTTACAACTGCTTGGATCGTCATCTGGCCGAGCGTGGTGATCAGGTGGCCATTATCTGGGAGGGCGATGATCCAAGTAACAGTGAGTCTATTACTTATCGTCAATTGCATGCTCGGGTGTCACGCTTTGCGAATGCGCTAAAAGCAGAGGGAATCGAGCAAGGTGATGTTGTCACTTTGTATATGCCGATGATTCCACAAGCGGCCATAGCGATGTTGGCCTGTGCCAGAATTGGTGCCGTGCACTCGGTTATTTTTGGCGGTTTTTCACCAGAGGCGGTTGCATCGCGTATAGAAGGTGCAAAATCTAAATTGGTTGTCACGGCAAACTATTCGCTGCGCGGTGGTAAAGCTGTGCCGCTTAAGGCGAATGTCGACCAAGCGCTGAAAAACGAAGCGGCGGCGCAGTACTGTAAGCGTGTGATTGTCGTTGAGCATGTCGATCAAGAAGTGGATTGGGATGATTCACGTGATAAGTGGTATGACGATGCTATTGCAGCAGTGCCTGAAGAGTGTGAGGCTGCGCCAATGGCCGCAGAGGCGCCGCTCTTTATTCTATATACCTCGGGATCAACGGGGGCACCAAAGGGGCTCAAGCATACTACCGGCGGTTACATGGTGTATGCCTCAATGACACACGAGTATGTCTTTGACTACAAAGAAGGTGATATTTATTGGTGTACCGCTGATGTGGGGTGGGTGACTGGACACAGTTATATCGTTTATGGGCCATTGGCCAATGGTGCTACTACTCTGATGTTTGAAGGTGTGCCTAGCTATCCTGATAATAGTCGATTCGGTCGAGTCATTGAAAAGCATAGGGTCAATCAGTTTTATACGGCGCCAACGGCTATTCGTGCGTTGATGCAGCAAGGTGAAGAGGTGTTGGGAGATGCTGACTTGTCGAGTTTGCGTCTGCTTGGCTCTGTGGGAGAGCCTATCAATCCCGAGGCTTGGCAGTGGTATCACAAAGTGGTTGGGGGCTCTAAGTGTCCTATTGTTGATACATGGTGGCAGACTGAGACTGGCGGCATCATGATCGTACCGCTGCCGGGGGTAACAGATAGCAAGCCCGGTTCAGCAACGCGTCCTTTCTTCGGTGTTGAGCCGGCACTGGTTGATAATGAAGGGGTGCCTGTTGAAGGGGCAGGTGAAGGTAATTTAGTTATCACCCAGTCTTGGCCTGGACAGGCACGTTCTATCTGGGGTGATCACGAGCGCTTCGAACAAACGTACTTCTCGACATTTGCCAATATGTATACGACAGGCGATGGCGCCCGGCGCGATGAAGATGGCTACTACTGGATTACCGGGCGCGTAGATGATGTATTGAATGTATCCGGCCACCGTATGGGGACCGCTGAAATAGAATCTGCACTGGTATCTCATCCGGCAGTAGCAGAGTCCGCAGTGGTTGGTTATCCGCATACTATCAAAGGGCAAGGTATTTATGTCTATGTCACTTTATTGACAGGGTACGAAGCATCAGATGAGCTAGCTGCGCAGTTGCGAGCTTGGGTGAGAAAGGAAATTGGCCCGATTGCCGCGCCTGATTACATTCAAATTACGCCGGGCATGCCGAAGACGCGCTCTGGTAAAATTATGCGCCGTATATTGCGCAAGATTGCTGAGAACGATTACGCAGCCCTTGGCGATACCTCGACTCTAGCAGATCCTGGGGTTGTGGATGAGTTGATAGAGCACCGTATGAATCGCTAGTATGAGCGGTAGGGAAGCCTCGCATTAGCGAGGCTTTTTTTTGTCTATGAAAAACTTGGCATGTAATGTGCTTGAAAATAAGTATGGGAAGTATTGTGGAAAAATTGACGCTAATAGTGTCATTAAATTGACATTACAAGGTTGGGTGTTAAAATTTAACCTGTTCTGAAGTGTTGGTGTCGGAAAATTGACGTATACGGAGTAGCTATGGTTGAGCGCAGTGATATAAACGGAGTGTTGATGCAGATGCGTGCGCTCAAAGCGCAGGCGCAGCAGCAAATTCCTGCGGTGGATTTTTCCGTCAAAGAGCAGCAGTTGCAAGCTGTTCAAAAAGGTGAGTTCGGCGACCTGTTTAAGAGCGCTATCGACAAGGTCAACGAGACGCAAAAGACTGCCAAAGCTTTGGCGACGGCTTATCAAAAAGGCGATGAGACGGTAGATCTGACCCAAGTGATGGTGAGCCTGCAGAAGTCCTCAGTGGCCTTTGAGGCGATGTCGCAAGTGCGCAACCGCTTGGTCAGTGCCTATGAAGATATAATGAAGATGCCAATTTAATGGCGCTAATAGAATTTAATTGAGAGTTTAGCAATGGCTGAGACAACGGCGGCTGCACCTGCGGCAAAAGGAGATTTGATGACAGGCTTTAATCGCTTGTCGTTAATGCGTCAGCTCGGGCTTATGGTGGGCCTGGCGGCAAGTATTGCCATAGGGTTTGCAATAGTGCTGTGGTCAAGGCGCCAGAGCAGCGTGTGCTGTATTCGAATCTCTCCTTTGCAGATGCTAATCAAGTTATTGAGCAGCTCAAACTCTTTAATATTCCCTATACCTTTGAAGCCGATGGGCGCGCTATTTTGGTGCCTAATGAAAATGTGAATCAGGCTCGCCTGAAGCTGGCTGCAGAGGGGATTAGCTTTGATAAAACTGTGGGCTTTGAACTGCTTGATAATCAAGATAGCTTAGGCTCGAGTCAATTTATGGAAGATGCGCGCTACCGTCGCGGCCTAGAGGGAGAGCTTGCGCGCACTGTGGCCAGTTTGATGGCGGTGCGAAATGCTCGGGTACATTTGGCAATTCCAAAAGAGTCGGTGTTTGTGCGCGAGCGCAAGGCGCCGAGTGCATCAGTTTTTGTTGAGCTTTTCTCAGGGCGTGAGCTAGATCAGAATCAAGTTGCAGCGATTGCCAACTTGGTGGCTTCTTCGATCAGTTCACTCAGTGAAAAGGATGTAACAGTAGTCGATCAGCGCGGGCGTATGCTCAATT
>JBMZCU010000239.1:0-5332 GCA_049613705.1 Pseudomonadales bacterium
AGGGCCCTACGGTCATGATCTTCTCGCGTTGAGTACAGAACAGAGCGAGGCGATCGAAGCGCAAATTCTAGATGGCAATATGGTGCTGCGCCCGGGGTGGACACGCCTGAATTTCAATTACTTCATTGATGAGGCGTGTTTCGATTACCTTGTTAGTGCACTAGAAATCATTGCACGCGAGGGATGGAAGTTACTCGCATGCTATCAGTACAACAGCCAAAATGGCACATGGGAATATGCGATGGGTGAAGCCCCGGCCGAAGTGCAAACGCTCGAATCGCTACTCTCTTTTAAGGCGCAAAGCGTTGAGCACAATGCACTTTTGAGTGCTGAAGATTATCGAGTCTACTTGCGCAGTGCACAGAAAATCTTAGCCGATGCCTCTGCAAGTCGTTCACTGCAGCCACTCGTGCTAACTGAAGATGCGCAGCGACTGCGCTGGTTTGCGCTACCTGAAACCCAGTGAGTGACCACCTCGCGGCTAGTTTGCACAAGCGGCTGTAAGAGTGCGCGATAAACAAGGCGGCTATTCTCTGCCTAGGCAGTCAGCCGGATGCACGCGAGAGTGCTGCACCTAAGCGTGAGCTCGCCTATAATAGCCCTTTTTTGCATTGCGAGGTCTACATGAAGCGAATTAGCGTGCAGCCGGCGTGGCTGTTTATCGATGAGCGCGGCAATCGCTTAGATCCCAAGCTTTTTGCGCTTATCAGTGCGATTCACGAGCAGGGAAAACTGACCGCTGCGGCAAAGAAAGTCGGTATTTCCTACCGTCACAGCTGGAACATGCTAAACCACTGGGCGGGCTTTTTCGGCTGTGAGCTGGTGAGCCTGCAGAAGGGGAAGGGGGCTAAGCTGACCCCTCTAGGGGAAAAGCTCTTGTGGGCTCAGCAGCGTTTGAGTGCGCGACTGGAGCCGCAGTTGGATAGTTTTGCCTCGGAGCTCAATGTCGAAATTCAGCGCACCTTAGATGGCATGAAGCCACTACTGAGCATGCATGCGAGTTTTGGTTATGCAGTGGCACTGCTGCCGCAGTGCTGCGATAGTTTTCAGCTAAATTTACAGTACAAGGATGCCGAAGAGGCATTGATTGCGCTTAACAAAGGCAGTTGTGATTTAGCGGGTTTTCATTTGCCCGTTGAGCATCGCGCGGCAAAATACTGCGATAACTACTTGCGCCACCTGCGCCCCAGAGCGCACAAAATTGTGCGCTTTATCACGCGCAGTATGGGGTTGATGGTTGAAAAAGGTAACCCCAAGGAAATTGCCTGCCTGCAGGATTTAGTCGACGCTCCGGTACGTTTTATCAATCGCGAGGCATCCTCTGGTACTCGGCTGTTGTTTGATGAATTACTGATGGAAGAGGATTTGCCGGTAGAGTCTATCCAGGGATACGATGATACCGAATTCACCCATTCGGCGGTTGCAGCTTATGTTGCAGCGGGGATGGCGGATGTGGGGTTTGGTGTCGAGGCGGCAGCGCGCCAGTTTGGGTTGGACTTTATCGAACTGTGCCACGAGGATTATCTGTTGGCCTGTCACCAGCGCACCTTGGAACAAGAGGCGATGCAGCGCTTTTTGCAGGCTATTCGCACTGCGGAGTTTCAGCAGCAGGTCGGCGCTCTAGCCGGTTATAACCCTCAGCTGTGTGGCACTGTTGTCGGGGTTGACGATCTCTAGTACCCCTCGCTTTGGCTGTGTTTTCTCACTGCACACGCACGGGTTTTCGGGTCAGTGCGATGCCGCAGAGAATAATCACTACAGATATTACGCTTAACCAAGTGACAGACTCATCGAGCAGTACTATGCCGGTAAAAAAGGCGAGTACTGGGATCATGTAGTTAATGTTTGAGAGAAAGCTTGGCCCGGCGCGTTCGACCAGCGCAAAGTAGATGATAGAGGCAATACCGGTGGGAACGACGCCTAACCAAATGATCGCCGACAGGGCGAGTGTGCTAGGTGATTGGATATTGTCTAAGCCCTGAAAGAGCGCGGCAGGTACTGACAATACGCTGGCGGCGATAAGCATACCAGCGCCCCCAACGAGTGGGTCAAACTTAGGCAGCAGTCGAATCAGTATGGTATTGGCCGCATAGCTAGCAGCAGCGGTTAAGATAGCCAGTTGTGCGATAATCGATTGGCTGCCTTCTATCTGTGGCCCAAGCAGTAAGAAAACGCCGCTAAAACTGATGCAGCAGCCGAGTATTTTATAGCGATTGAGTGATTCACCGTCGACAAAATAGTGCGCTAAGATCATAGTGATCAGTGGCATAAAAGCCATCATCACGCCTGTTGTACCAGAGGGAACGCTCTGCTGGCCCCAGGAAATCAAGAAGAAAGGCAGCGCATTGCCAGCAGCGCCAAACAGGCACAAATAGCCCCAGGATTTGAGATCACTGGGCAGGCGCTTGCCGCGGGCAAAAACGATAGCTGTCAAGACCAATGCGCCTAGTAGGATGCGTAAGCTCGAGATTTGTAGGGGGCTGAAGTCCGTCACCGCGAGCGCGGTGAACATGAAGGACGTCCCCCACATGATGACTAAGCTATAAAACAATAGCCAATTGATTTGCCTATCTGACATCGCCTTCCCTGCGTGATTTTATGCGTGTTGATTCCAGGCGATACACTCATCGAGGGTGATGCCGCTGCCGCCGAAGATGTCCAGTGCACTGCCAATCGTCAAATCGATACGCCCGCCTGAAAGTGTTTCAACGTAAGTGAGATCTTCTGCGCTGCGTGCACCACCGGCATAGGTTACAGGGATAGAGCAGTGTTCGGCCAGTAGGCTGACCAATGCGTGATCTATGCCTCCTTGCAAGCCTTCGACATCGGCGCTGTGAATTAAAAACTCGGCGCAGTATTCGCTGAGCTTTTCGAGCGTGTGAGCATCTATCAAGGTATCGGTAATCGTCTGCCAGCGATTGGTGGCAATTTGCCAGCCTTTGTCGGTGCGCCTGCAGCTCAAATCAATCACCAGTGCATCGCGGCCGATGCGCTCAACCAGCGTTTCCAATTTTTGCCAGCTAAACTGATCATCGCTGAAAAGGTAAGAAGTGACAATGACATGAGAGGCGCCTGCATCGAGCCAAGCTTGCGCGTTTTCTGCGTTCACGCCGCCGCCAAATTGCATGCCTTTGGGCCAGGCGGCAAGTGCGGCGCGCGCGGCTTCATCGTTATTGGGTCCTAGCGCGATTACGTGGCCGCCAGTCAGGTTGTGCCGGCGGTAGAGCTCGGCGTAATAGCGTGAGTCCTGCTGGCTGACAAAGTTTGTCGTAGCTCCTTGATCGTTGAGGCTACCGCCGACGATTTGCTTGACTTGGCCTTGGTGAAGATCAATACAGGGGCGAAACTTCGTCATACATCTACTCATTGCTCAGAATATGGAGGCCGCTATTCTAGCCTAACTGAATGCTTGTGCTAAGGCTTGTCCGTGTTTTTAGCGAGATTTAGCCGCTTATTAAGCGCGGTGCTTTTCTCGGTTGCGACGCTGTTTCTTAGGCGTTGCTCATGTAAGATAGCCTCAACATCTCGCCCCGAGGGCTAGTGCGCCTCTTATACGGTGAAGAGGCACCGAGCGAGCGCACAAGGGCAAGTGCTTGAAAGATGACATAATAAGGATTAGGTCAATGAAATATCCAGCTTCTAAACTACCGGATGTAGGCACCACCATTTTTACCACAATGTCGAAAATGGCCAGTGACTACGGCGCGATCAATCTCGCCCAGGGTTTCCCAGATTACAACGGCCCCGAGGTTTTACTCAGCGCCGTCGATAGACACATTCGAGACGGTAAAAACCAGTACGCGCCGATGACAGGTGTACCACAGCTGTGTGAAGAAATTGCCAAAAAAGTGAAGGGGCTCTACGGCCGGGATGTGGATGCGCAAACGCAGGTCACGGTAACCTCAGGAGCAACGGAGGCGATTTATGCGGCAATCAGTGCTGTCGTCAGTCCGGGCGATGAAGTCATTGTGCTCGACCCTGCTTTTGACTGTTACGATCCGGCGATTGTACTCAACGGCGCGAAGGCGGTACACGTGCAATTACAGCCGCCAGAGTTTGCACTGGATTGGGATAAAGTGGCCGCGGCCATTTCGCCGCGCACTAAGTTGATTATCTTTAACTCGCCACACAACCCTACCGGAACTGTGATGGGCGAGGATGATATTCGAGCCTTGATTGATCTCGTTAAGGGCACGGATATCTTACTCATCGGCGATGATGTCTATGAGCACATTGTGTTCGATGGCGCAGCACATCAAAGCTTTGTGCGCTTTAATGAACTCTATCAGCGCAGCTTTGTAATTTCCTCATTCGGCAAAACGTATCATGTCACGGGCTGGAAAATCGGGTATTGCGTGGCACCGCCTGCACTGAGTGCTGAGTTTCGCAAAGTGCATCAGTTTTTGAACTTCGCCACCTCTAGCCCGCTGCAGTATGCCTTGGTCGATGTGATGCAGCAGTTGCCCTCGCACTATCTCGAGTTGCCCGCTTTTTACCAGCGTAAACGCGATCTTTTTAACGCATTAATGGCGCCCAGTCGCTTCAGCGGCCAGCCTTGCGCGGGCAGCTATTTCCAAGTGTTGGACTACAGTGAAATCTCAGAGCTTGATGACGTCGCTTTTTGTGAGTATCTAACCCAAGAGGTCGGTGTTGCCGCTATACCTATGTCTGTTTTTTGTGCGCAGCCGCCGCCGCTCAAGCTGGTACGCTTTTGCTTTGCAAAAGACGACGATACTTTGAAAAGCGCGTGTGCCAAGCTCGTTCAGCTCTAGCCAGTATTGTGAGATGTGAGATGTGAGATGTGAGATGTGAGATGTGAGGCTGGCTGCTTTAACGGCGCGGAAGATTTAGTCTGCTCTTTTGAGGTGGGTTTAAACGAGGTTGTTGGGTATCTAAACATGGCTGCTGTCTGAGCTTAAGCTAAGTGTTGATACCCGATAGGCGGTACGGAGAATTTATGGATACATTGCGTGTTGCTCTAGTCCAGAGCGAGCTGGTTTGGGAAGATGCCCAAGCCAACACAGAGTTGTTTGATCGGTTACTGGCGCCTTTAACTGACGTCGATTTGATTGTGTTACCTGAGATGTTCAACAGCGGCTTTTCGATGACGCCGCAGCGTTTTGCCGAGTCCATGGATGGGCAGAGTATTGCCTGGATGCGTCAGACCGCAACGCGATTGGGTAGTGCGGTGTGTGGTAGTCTAGCCGTGCGAGAAGGAGAGCATTTTGCGAATCGTTTTGTGTTTGCGCACCCAGACGGTGCGTTAGATTGCTACGATAAACGCCACTGCTTTCGCATGTCGGGCGAGCATGAGATTTATCGCGCGGGCGAA
>JBMZCU010000240.1:0-5295 GCA_049613705.1 Pseudomonadales bacterium
GAACTGTGCAATGCGATTGAATTAGTGGATGAAGATGCGCGTAACGCGGTGATGTATAGGCTCAAAGCGATGTGTCGCGATGGGCAGTTAATGAGCAATCGGAAAAACGAGTTTGCCATTATAAAAGAGATGGATTTAATCGCGGCTCGCGTTATCGGGCACCGTGATGGCTTTGGTTTTGCCTCCCCGGACAGCGGAAGTGATATCTTTTTGAGCGCGCGACAGATGCGACAGGTATTTGATGGCGATAAAGTCGTCCTACAAGTGACGGGTAAAGATCACCGTGGTCGCAAAGAGGGGCGGATTGTCGAAGTGACTGAGCGTAACACGCACAAGTTGGTTGGGCGATTTCACGGCCAAAACGGTTTCGGGCATTTACGCTCAGAAAATCAGCGAATAACGCAAGAGGTAATGGTCATTGCAGATCCTGAATCAGGTTTGCATTACAGTGATGAACAACTCGTTGTGGTAGAGGTTACACAGCAGCCTAGCAAGCGAAACTTAGCACAGGCCAAGGTGATTGAAGTGCTGGGGGATCACATGGCTGCTGGGATGGAAATTCAAGTTGCGATCCACAACTACGATATTCCTCAAGAATGGCCACTGACGGTGAGTGAGCAGTTGGCAAGCATTGCGCCAGAGGTCAGTGAGCAGGCTAAGTTAGGGCGTGTAGATCTGCGCCAACTACCGCTGGTCACCATTGATGGTGAAGATGCCAAAGACTTTGATGATGCTGTCTACGCCGAGCGTAAAAAGTCCGGCGGTTGGCGCCTTTGGGTGGCAATTGCGGATGTCTCGCATTATGTCAGTCCTCAGAGTGCATTAGATATTGAAGCACATAAGCGTGGGAATTCTGTTTATTTTCCCGAGTTCGTGGTGCCAATGCTGCCAGAGCTACTCTCTAACGGCTTGTGCTCACTAAAGCCTAAGGTCGACCGCTTGGCAATGGTTTGCGAAATGACGATCAGTGCGGCAGGGCGCCTTTCTGGTTACAAGTTTTACGAGGCGGTGATTAATTCGCATGCGCGTCTAACCTACACCAAAGTGGGTAAAATGCTCGAATCACCGCAGCAGCATCAAGAGCTGTGTGAGGAGTATCGGGAAGTCCTCCCTCACTTACACGAATTGCACGCAATGTATCAGGCACTGCGTGGTGCTAGGGAAATACGCGGTGCGATGGACTTCGATACCGTGGAAACACGGATCGTCTTCGGGGCCGATCGCAAGATAGATAATATAGTGCCGATTACCCGCAATGATGCTCATAAGTTGATAGAAGAGTGTATGCTCTGCGCCAATGTAGCAACTGCAAGGTTGCTGCGCAGCTCAGAGCTATCTGTGCTGTACCGGGTTCACGAGGCACCTAAAGCAGAGCGATTGCAAAATTTACGCAGCTATTTAGCAGAACTTGGGCTGGAGCTACCTGGTGGAGATGATCCGCAACCGGGGGATTATCAAACACTTGCGCAAGCGATTAGTGGACGTAGTGATCGACACGTCATACAGGTGATGATGTTGCGCTCTATGTCACAGGCTGTCTACTCACCAGAGGAGAGTGGCCACTTTGGGTTGGCCTATAGCGCTTATACGCACTTCACTTCGCCCATTAGACGCTACCCCGATCTCTTAGTACATCGGGCTATACGTGCGCTGATTCACAGTGAGGAACCGATCAAAGGTGTTGAGCGCCCGCAGGGGACTGCTATAAATCCCAGTAATACTTATCCGTATACAGTAGAACAAGTGTTGCAATTAGGTGAGCACTGCTCGATGACAGAGCGCCGCGCTGACGATGCTACGCGCGATGTAATGGCATGGCTCAAGTGTGAATATATGCAGGCAGAAATTGGTAGCACTTTTAAGGGTGTCGTCACGGGAGTTACCAGCTTTGGGCTGTTTGTTGAGCTTAAGGATATCTACACGGAAGGCCTAGTACATATCACATCATTACCTAAGGATTACTATCACTTTGAAGCGGCGAAGCAACGCCTCGTTGGTGAGCGTTATCGCAAAGTCTTCCGCCTAGGTGATGAAGTTTGTGTGCAAGTGGTTCAAGTAAATCTTGATGAGCGAAAAGTAGATTTTGAATTAGTCTCTAAACTTGCTTCAGCTAAGAAGGCTAAGGTGTCCAAGCGCGCTGAGCCTCTTAAACAGCAAAAGCCTAGCGTGCAGAAGGAAGCAGTAACGGTTGAGGCGAGTGCAGTGCAAAGGCCGCCTGCTAAGGTCTGGCACAGCAATAAGGAAGATGCTCAAGCTGAAGAAGGCAAGAAGCGTAAGCCTAAGAAGGCAAAGTCCAAAAAGCCAAAAAACGGCACTAAACTCTCCGCCGCTGAAAAAGAGTTAGCTGCTGTATCAAAGGGCAGTAAAGGTTTGAGTCGTCGAGCAAAGAAGCGCAAGGCGAAAAAGGTGCTTAAAAAATTAACCAAGAAGCATGCGATGAATAAAGCTGAAGGCTAGCATTCTAGATGTGTGTGGCGCGACTTCATTAAAAAGTAGGGCACTGGCGATCAGCCAGTGCCGGTGATTGTTCTGCTTGAAACGAAAGAGCGTGGTTATTGAGTGGGAAGCTCAGCGATGAAACCCTTTATTTTTTCGCCGTGTTTACTGTCGCGCAAACTGTATTCGATGAAAGCCTGAATGTAGCCCAATTTGCTGCCGCAATCGTGCGAACGTCCCTTCATACAATAAGCTTCTACGGGTTCAATGAGCATTAGCTCGGCGATAGCATCGGTTAGCTGGATTTCGTTGCCGGCGCCAGGCTCGGTGTGCTCAAGTAACTCCCAAATAGCTGGTGATAGTACGTATCGTCCGACAACCGCAAGATTAGAGGGCGCCTCTTCGCGGCTCGGCTTCTCTACGACGGCGCTTATAGCCTTGGACTCTCCCGGCTCGAGGTCACAGCCATTACAATTGGCAATGCCGTAGCTGCTGACTTTTTCTACAGGTACAGGCTCAACCATGATTTGGCTAGCGCTGGTTTCAGAGAAGCGTGTGAGCATCTGGGCGAGATTGTCATGCGCCATATCGCAGTAGGCTTCATCTAAAATAACATCCGGTAAGACAACGGCAAAAGGCTCATCACCGACCAGTGGACGGGCCTTGAGCACAGCGTGTCCTAGTCCTTTAGCTTCGCCCTGGCGAACGTGCATGATAGTGACCCCTTTAGGCGTGATACTCTGAATCTCGGCTAGCTCTTGGCGTTTAACGCGGGCATCAAGGGTTGTTTCAAGCTCAAACGACTTGTCGAAATGATTTTCGATGGCGTTCTTTGACGAGTGAGTCACCAGTACGATATCTGTGATACCCGCTGCAGCGCATTCATTGACGATATATTGAATGAGCGGCTTGTCTACCAGCGGCAGCATTTCCTTAGGGATTGCTTTGGTTGCCGGCAGCATACGTGTACCTAAACCTGCAACTGGAATGACAGCCTTTTTAATCTGAGTGTGCGCCATGAGGTATCTCTATAATATGTGGTAGCTATCTGGCTGATAAAGGCGATTTAAGTTCCGCCGATCTGCTATACTTCGCGCCAGATTTTAATAGTAGAAGGTGCTTGAATGTCCTACGTACTCAATGTCTCTGTTTTAAATTCTGCACAGCGCGATAAGGTGTTTTTCGCAGCGCAAAATTGTGGCTCAAGTGTAACGGCCACGGCGCAATTCACAATAGGTGGTCAGGATTTATTTAGCCTTACACTGCAGACAGAGCAGCAGGCTTCGGATCTAAGAAATGTGTTTGTGAGTGCGCAGCTTGCAGCTTCAGAGGTAGTATCTAATAAAGCTCAACAATACACGCTGTTTGTGATGGGACAGGCGCTATCTAGCGCGGATCTAACTGGCTTGTTGCCTAAACTTAATGCTGCTGGTGCGGTATTGTTTCAGAGCAATGAGCAACAAGAGTGTCTGTCGCTTTCTTTTATTGCAAAGGACCTGCCTTTAGAGAGTTTAAAGGCAGAGCTCAAAGCTATAATCGATCCGCAAAAGCTTGATCTGGTGATTCTAAAACAGGATATTTATCAAGCCAATCGTCGGCTGGTGGTTTTTGATAGGGACTCTACACTGATCCAAATCGAAGTCATCGATGAGTTAGCTAAAAAAGCAGGTATTGGCGATAGAGTGAGCGCAATCACCGCTGCTGCTATGCGCGGCGAAATCGATTTTGTAGAGAGTTTCACTCAGCGCTTGGCACTGCTTGAAGGTCTCAGTGAGAGTGTCCTGGATGAAATTATCGAATCTATCCCCCTGATGCCTGGCATGGAGCGGTTGCTTTTAAATCTAAATGCGCTGGGCTTTAAAACGGCGATTCTATCGGGCGGGTTTAGCTACTTCGCTGATTATCTAAAGCGTACTTATGGATTTGATTACGCATTTTCTAACCCGCTAGAAATTGATGCGGGTAGGGTGACTGGGCGAGTAGCCGGGCCTATTGTAGATGGAGAGCGCAAGGTACTATTGCTGCGCGAATTAGCCGAAAAAGAAGGGTTTGATTTACGCCAAACTGTCGCCGTAGGTGATGGGGCCAACGATTTACCGATGTTGGCCAAAGCAGGCATGGGTGTTGCTTTTCACGCTAAACCCATTGTCCGAGAGCAAGCGCCGAATGTGATAACGTTCATGGATTTAACAGCGCTATTGTATTTGTTGAATGTACATAAGTCAGAGTGGGTTTAATGCAATCAGGACCCGCGTCGAGTGATGTGAGTCCTAATGCCTTAATGACTGAATCGCTCGCTACTGAATAGACCAGCGCGTTTTCATTGCGTTAAGAATGGCTTCTTTGGTTGTTTGAAAAGCAGCTTCGTTGGGGGCGCTTTTAAACTTCTTCCCATTGCTTGGCCAAGTTCCAGTCCACTCGATATCGTAGCCGTGATGTGCGTTATTCAAGAGGTGGAAAGTTGTATTCTCTGATTGATTGGCCATTCGCTTACAGGCCGTACGATTCCCTTGATATGTTCCCCATTTATCTAATTCACCGTAGAACACATGTGTATCGGTTATTTCTTTGGCATGACTAGAACAAGAGCCGTTGTTCCCGGGGTAAAGAGCGAAAATGAAATCTGGTTGTAGAGTGTCTTTTCTTAATTTAGAGGGAGTATATAAAGCAGCAGTACCTCCTCGCGAGAAGCCCATCACAGCAAAGTGCTTCACATCAAAGTCCGATTGCGCTCTGACTTGATCGATAGCTGCTTGTACATCACTAGCTAAAACGAGCGCTGAAGTGTTTGTTAGTCGCTTGACGTTCCTGATCCCAGCACTATCAATAACGATCGATCCGATTCCGTGTTGCTGAAAG